>CAYJHU010000295.1:0-2678 GCA_964369655.1 uncultured Desulfovibrionaceae bacterium
CCCTCCCCCACAAAAAAACAAAAAATTCCCCCTTTTACCACACACCTTCTATGGGGCGTGAGCATTTGGGGCAAAGGCCTTTCTTGCTGTAATTTTGGCTAAAGAATCCTTGGCGTGCGATGCAAACGGCTTTGCATTCTGGGCAGGTTGTTATGCCGGCACCGACATTTTGAATGTTGCCAAGATAGACATAATATAGCCCGGCCTCAAGGCCAATGGTTCGTGCTTTTTCAAGGGTTTCCAAAGGCGTGGCAGAGATACTGGGCATTTTATAAGAAGCATGGGCGCGGCTCAGATGCCATGGAACGTGGGGGCCAAGCTCTTCTTTAATAAAGAGCGCTAAGTCGCGTAATTCTTCTTCACTATCATTAAGTCCGGGAATAAGTAGCGTTGTAATTTCTACCCACCATCCCATTTTAACCATGGCTTTAGCGTTTTTGAGCACTGGGCTGAGCTTGGCTTTGCAATAGGTGCTATAAAACTTCTCTCGCATGGATTTAATATCAATATTTGCGGCTTTGATGTTGCCATAAAGCTCTGAAAGACATTCGGGGCTTTGGTAGCCATTTGAAACAAGAATGCAATCAAGCCCTTCCATGGATGCTTTTAAGGCAACTTCTTGCATAAGCTCAAAAAAAATAGTTGGCTCGGTATAGGTAAAAGAGATACTATTGGCCTTACTTTTTATGGCTTCTTTTATCAAAATATCTGCGGTGGTGTTTTTTCCGGGCACAAGATTTGTGTCACTGGGGGCGCGAGAGATTGTGTAATTTTGACAAAAATTACAGGCAAAATTGCAACCTGCCGTACCAAAAGAAAAAGTCGTTGTGCCGGGTTTATAGTGATACAAAGGCTTTTTTTCCACAGGATCAACATTTACCGCTGCAATTTTGTGTCGTACAAGGGTGTGAAGTGTGCCTTTTTCATTAACACGCACGCCGCATAAGCCTTTTTTATTTGGGGCAATGATACATCGATGCTGACACAAAACGCATTGTACAGTGTTGCCTGTGGTTTTTTGCCAAAGTTGAGCTAACATTTATACTATCCTTTGAGTCTCGTATTGTTGTAAGTATCCACTTGGCCTAGGATGTGGAGGACGTGCGGGGTTTTGGGGTGAAATTTCCGGAGTTATAAAAATAGGCATATTCTGTTGATTTTGGGATTCAGGATTTTTTCTTCCCGGGCGTACCGAGGTTATGCGATCGCCCGTGCGGGGATCTGTGCCATGATAAACTCTCCCCTTACTGGGATCATTATAAGGATTGGTGCTATAAACTCTGTCTTCTCTTGTCTGCTCACTAGCCGCATAACACACTGAAGTAATAGAAAAAAACATAAAGATAAAAAATATCCTTTTCATAACATTGCCTTTTTTCAAAAAATTTAGAAAATTTATTACTTGCAAATATAAACACTTACACACACAAAGACCACATACAAGCAAAAATAGCCTCTAAATGAGTCTTGGGTATTTTCAAGAAATTTGTTAATATCTTATTTCAATGATTTTCACAAGGAGCTAAACATGTCATCAGGGCGATCAAAAGCTTACGTTGAAGCAGGTGTTAATATAGAAGCAGGCAATCAATTTGTGTCACGTATCAAAGAATCAGTGGCAAAAACTCTCACACGTGGTGTTATTTCTGACATCTGAGGTTTTGGGGGGCTTTTTCGTCCTGATATGTCCGGAATGGATGATCCAATCCTCGTTTCTTCCACCGACGGCGTTGGCACAAAACTAAAGCTCGCTTTTGCTTTTGATAAGCATGATACAGTGGGCATTGACCTGGTGGCCATGAGCGTTAATGACATCTTGGTTCAAGGCGCAAAACCACTATTTTTCTTGGATTATTTTGCGACAGGACGCCTCGACGTAGAAAAGGCACAAGAGGTCGTCGAGGGCATTGCCAATGGTTGCAAATTAGCTCAATGTGCCTTACTTGGCGGCGAAACGGCCGAAATGCCCAGCATGTATGCCGATGGTGAATATGATTTAGCCGGTTTTTGTGTTGGCATTGTGGATAATGCCAAGATTGTAGATGGCGGCGATATTCGTATTGGACACAAAGTAATCGGTCTTGCTTCTTCCGGCGTGCATTCCAATGGTTATTCACTTGTACGCAAGATTTTTGATGAAAGCGGCCACTCTAAGGATGATATCTTCCCCGGTACAGAGCAAAGCTTTGCCGAGGTTCTTCTCACCCCTACAACTATTTATGTGGATATCATCAAGCACCTTTTACGTGATATTCCCATCTCCGGCATGGTGCACATTACCGGTGGTGGCTTTTACGATAACATTCCGCGAGTTTTACCTGCGCAAGTACAAGTGGATATTAATTTTGGCTCATGGGAAATGCTGCCGATCTTTACATGGCTTAAAGAGCAAGGCAATTTATCATGGCAAGAAATGCTGCAGATTTTTAACTGCGGCATAGGATATGTGATTGTGGTGCCTGAAGAAAGAAGCGAAGAGACCATTCAGCGTATAAAAGCTATGAACACCAAGGCATGGATTATTGGTAGTGTAGAGAAAAAGCTTGATACTGAAGCTGAGCAAGTGAATGTTCTTTTTGAATAATGATTTTAGATGATTTAGAAAGTTTAACTTTTTGTTAGCTATAAAAAAACCCCAAGAATGGGGTTTTTTTAGTGTTGACAAAGTCAGCACGATC
>CAYJHU010000296.1:0-2664 GCA_964369655.1 uncultured Desulfovibrionaceae bacterium
CCCCCCAAAAAAAACTATCATCAACTAATTAGCTACAATATTAACCAATTTACCGGGCACCACAATAACCTTACGCACAGTGAGGCCGCCTACATGGCGCTGGATGGCTTCGTCGGCAAGGGCGAGTTTTTCTACTTCTTCCTTGTCAATACCGGCGGGCACTTCCAACTTTCCGCGCAATTTTCCATTCACCTGCACCACAATGGTAAGCACGTCTTGAGCGGTGGCTTCGGCCTGCCACTCTGGCCACGGCATATCAGAAACTTGTTCTACATGTCCAAGGTCTTGCCACAATTCTTCGCACATATGCGGAGTAAAAGGACAAAGCATGGTAAGCACTGTACCCATGGCCGATGAAAAGACTTTTTGTCCTGCTTCATCACCACAAAGCGCCTCGCGCGCCAAGTACATGGCATTGACCAGCTCCATCACCGCGGCAATGGCTGTATTAAATTGGTATTTATTTTCGATATCGCTTTGAACTTTTTTTACCGTAAGATGTTCTTTGCGGCGTAAGTCTTTGGCGACATCAGTATTTTTTGCATTTTGTGCATCTTCACCTGTGCTGGAACACGCCTGCATGGGTACAAGTTGCGCGCGCGTATCGGCAAAAAGTCGCCATACACGATTCAAAAAGCGGAAAGAACCTTCAATACCAGATTCTGACCAATCAAAATCACGCTCCGGCGGCGCCGCAAAAAGGCAGAAAAGACGCACAGTATCAGCGCCATACATGTCAATCATGCGTGTGGGATCTTCAACATTTCCCTTAGATTTTGACATCTTAGAGCCGTCTTTAAGCACCATACCTTGGGTAAGCAAGTTGGCAAAAGGCTCATCCAATCCCTCAGGATAAAATCCTAAATCACGCAAGGCCTTGGTATAAAAACGCGAGTACAAAAGGTGCAAAATGGCATGCTCAACGCCGCCAATGTATTGATCCACCGGCATCCAATGCTTGATAATATCCTTATCAAAAGGGGCCTTATCATTGCGTGCATCGGCATAACGTGCAAAATACCAAGATGATTCCACAAATGTATCCATGGTATCCGTTTCGCGGCGAGCTTTTTCTCCGCATTTGGGACACTGGCACTCATAAAATGATGCAGTATCGGGCAAGGGCGAGCGTCCATCTTCCTTGGTTTTTACATCAAGCGGCAAAACAATGGGCAGATTTTCTTCTTTTTCGGGTACAACACCACATTTTTCGCAATAAACCACAGGAATGGGCGATCCCCAATAGCGTTGACGTGAAATATTCCAATCACGCAGGCGATATTGAACCGTAAATTTACCCAGCCCCTTGGCTTCTAGTGCCTTAGCCACGGCTTTTTTGCCTTCTTCAAAGAAGAGACCGTCAAATTCGGCACTATTAAACATTGTGCCAGCGCCGGTGTGCGCTTCGCTCATGCTATTCACATCAAGGTTTTCTGCGCCTTCCGGCAAAATAACAGGATAAATATCAAGGCCATACTTCTTGGCAAATTCAAAATCACGCTGGTCATGCGCAGGTACGCCCATGACGGCTCCTGTGCCATAATCAGCCAAGACAAAATTACCAAGCCAAATGGGAATTTTCTTACCTGTAAAAGGATGTGTGCAATACGCGCCGGTGGCAACGCCTTCTTTTTCAAGGGTTTCGCTTTGACGATCGATGCGATCCATATTGCGAATTTTCTCGATAAATGCGCGCACGTTACTTTCTTCAGCCGTACCTGTAATAAGCTTTTCCACCAAGGGATGCTCAGGCGCAAGCGTCATAAAGGCCACACCAAATACCGTGTCCGGGCGAGTTGTAAAAACATCAATGCCGTTAATTTCCTGCCCATCAACTTCTACGCTTTGTGCCAAAGGAAAGGTAATTTCCGCACCGTGAGATTTGCCTATCCAATTGCTTTGCATGGCAATAACCCTTTCCGGCCAGCCCTTATGCAACTTATCTAAATCAGCCAAAAGCTCTTCAGCATAGGAAGTAATACGCACAAACCACTGCGTCAGCTCTTTTTGCTCCACCACCGAATCACAGCGCCAGCAAAGTCCATCTTCCACTTGCTCATTGGCAAGCACAGTATGACAATCAGGGCACCAATTTTGCGGAGCTTTTTTGCGATAAATCAAATCTTTTTCCAGCATTTTCAAGAAAAAGAGCTGCTCCCAGCGATAATATTCGGGCACGCAAGTGGCAATTTCTCTATTCCAATCATAGGAATAACCAAGGCGGCGCAATTGCGTGCGCATGTTATCAATATTGGAAAATGTCCACGCGGCCGGATGGGTGTTATTTTTAATGGCCGCATTTTCTGCCGGAAGACCCAAGGCGTCCCAACCCATAGGATGCAAAACATTAAAGCCCTGCATGCGCTTAAAGCGAGCCACCACATCGCCTATAGAGTAATTGCGAACATGCCCCATATGAATATTTCCGGAAGGATATGGTAACATTTCAAGTACATAATACTTGGGTTTTGGGGATGTGTGGCTACAAGCAAAGGTTTGTTCCTTGTCCCAATGGGCCTGCCATTTTACCTCTATGCTTGCGGGAGAATATGTCTGCTCAATCATACTGACACCTATATATTTTTATTTTTTTGGGGCTATTTTTCTGGGGGAGGAAACTTTTTGAAAAAAGTTTCCTCCCCCAGACCCCCACCTTCAAAAACT
>CAYJHU010000297.1:0-2663 GCA_964369655.1 uncultured Desulfovibrionaceae bacterium
TCATTGAGCGCGAAAAAAATATGGGTTGCGCAGCCTCTGTTATTGATGGCTTAAAGACTATGTTTGCCAAGCATGAAAGTTTGATTGTTATAGAAGATGATCTCTTAACCTCCCCCTATACTTTGAGTTATCTTAATAAAGGCCTTAAGCTTTACAAAAAAAACCAAGAGATTTTCTCCATATCCTCTTTTTCTTATCCTCCTAGTGAGCTCTCATTTCCCAAAGAGTATAACTATGATATGTATTTAGTCCCGCGATTTAACTGTTGGGGATGGGGAAGTTGGCGTGATCGTTTTGAGAAAATTAACTGGGAAGTACAAGATTATGAGCAATTTAAAAAATCTTCGAAACTACGTAAAGCTTTCAATAGAGGTGGGAAAGATTTATCATACATGCTTGACGAACAAATGCTTGGGGTAATTGACTCATGGGCTATTCGTGCAGACTTTGCACGATTTACACAGGGTAAATATAACATCCAACCTTGTCTTTCTTATTGTACAAATATTGGGCTAGACACAGGCACGCATGTGGGCTTATGTAGCCAAGCGCATACAAATGATATAACATTGGCAAAGCCTGCAGAGCAATTACATTGGCTAGATAATTTTTCCGTACAGCCTCAGATAGAAAAAGCGTATTATTACAGTGCCAGTAGTGATTTTTTATCCTTTAGGAGTAGATGTACAAGGGCACTTCGTCCACTGTTGTTGCGTTTTGGCCTGTGGAGCATCTTAAAAAAACTTTATGCGTCATTATTAACAAAATAAAATGAAAAAAATAATTTCCTTCTCCCTCTACGGAGCAAATCCTTTTTATACACGCGGAGCAATTGCTAATGCAAAGCAAGTGCACAACTTTTACCCTAATTGGATATGTAGGTTTTATGTCGGAAGTTCTGTTCCACAAGAGGTTATTCAACAGCTTCTAAATTTAGAAGCTGAAGTTATTCCCATGCAAGGAGAAGAAAATAACTTTGCTAGTATGTGGAGATTTTTGGTCTTTGCTGATCCCGATGTAGAAATCGCCTTATTGCGTGACACTGACTCTCGTTTTTCTAAACGAGAAATCTTTGCCGTACAAGAATGGCTAAAGTCAGGTAAAAATTTTCATATAATGCGCGACCACCCCTGCCATGATATGCCCATAATGGCGGGCATGTGGGGGGCAAAATGTAAGGCTTTACCTGATATTGAGCAGTTGATTACAGATAATTATCAAAAAAATCGTTATGGTGCGGATCAGTTTTTCCTTCGTAAAATGCTTTACCTGCGTGCAAAAAGTGATTCGTGCATACATGCATCTTTCTGGGCTTACGAAAAGCACGCAAAGCCCTTTTCAACGCCCCGTGATGGCCTTGAGTTTATTGGGGAGCGCATAGATGAAAATGAAAAACCTTGCTTAGAAGAGAGGGCTATTATAGCAAAGTACGAGCAATCTTTTTTACATAAAACTTACTTGCAGATAAAATTTCACATAAGAAAAGCCATCCTAATCTTGCGAACTCACTATGTCTAAACTTAAAGTTCTTCATCTTTCCACTGGACTAGGATCAGAGTCTGCCTCTTATCGCTTGCATCAAGCTTTGCGCCAAGAAGATATTCTGTCTTATGTTGGCGTGCAACAAACTAGCCTTAATGATCCTGAAGTGCTTAAAATATCATCGCTTCTAGATACCTTTTTGGCCAAGTGTAACAATAGGCTTTTGCGTTTTTTCAGGCCAAACCCACAAATGTATTTTACCTCTTACATACTTCCCAATAGTATTGCCTCGCAAATTAAAGATTTAGCTCCAACGATCATTCACTTGCACTGGATATCAAATTTCATAAGCCCTTGGACATTGCGCCAAATTACAAAGCTTAATATTCCTGTGGTATGGACTTTACACGACACTTGGGCTTTTACGGGGGGATGTCATTACGGGAAGTGTACAAAATGGCAAAGCAACTGCACTCAATGTCCTAATATTTCTATTTTTTTTAACTTCGACCTGACTCATGCACTATGGAAAATGAAAGCTGAGGCTTATACGAAGTTGCAACCCCATATTATTACTCCAAGCTTACGGATGAAACAAAAAGCGCGACAAAGTTCACTTTTAAAAGATTTACAAATAACACATATCCCAAATGCTGTAAATATTGACGTTTTTAAGTTAAGCAAGAAGCGAGAAGCACGCCAAAGGCTTGGTATCGCTGAAGACAGCAAGTACATTCTTTTTGGTGCTATGTCTGCTACTTCAGACCACAACAAAGGTTATGATTTACTCAAAGATGCTTTGCAGTACATATCAAACTCTCATAGCAAGACGCAATGTTTTATCTTTGGCGCATCAGAAGGTGAATCTCTTCCCATACCGAGCACTTTTTTAGGGCGAATTAATTGCCCAGAAAAACTAGCGTTTGCTTATGCTGCCGCTGATGTTTTTGTTTGTCCTTCTCGAGAGGAAAGCTTCTCTCAAACGACTTTGGAATCCCTTGCCTGCGGCACGCCTGTGGTGGGCTTTGATATAGGTGGCATTCCTGATATGGTTAGCCATAAAGAAAGTGGATATATTGCCACTCCCTATGACACGCAAGACCTTGCCAAAGGTATTGCTTATATTTTAGAAGATGAAAATAGGCGACAGGCCATGGGGCAAGCGGCGCGCGCCACTGTGG
>CAYJHU010000298.1:0-2653 GCA_964369655.1 uncultured Desulfovibrionaceae bacterium
ACGACGCGCACTTGAGTATTCTTATCGGCAAGGGTTCCATTGTCTTGCATGATTAAGTCGAGCATTTTAGGCTCTTTAACGTTAATGCTAAAGGAGTTATCGCTTACATTTTGTACGATTCCGTCGTATTCGACAGCTAGTACGCCTGGGGCTTGTCCTTTGGCGTCCTTGGTTTTCCAGCTACCGGCTTTGCCGCCCATATTTTGTACGAGCACGCCAATGACAGGGGAGTTGCCATAGGCAAGCACGCGTACTATCATATCTGATTTACCATCAACACCAAAGGAAGTTGTGCCCATGGTGTCGTGCATTGTTTTGACCACAAGAGCAACGCCGGGGGCTTTTTCGAGTGGGGCTACAAGCTCGCCATCGGTAGGAGCTTTTTGGGGTGGCGCTGGTTTTGTGCTAGCTTGCTTAGGAGTTTCTTGCTTAGGCGTAGGCGCTGGAGTAGCTGCGCCACCAGCAAGGATATCCTTCCCGGCTTCGCACTTTACATCAATTAAAAGAGCGCCGGCTTGTTGCAATGCACCAAGTGAGCTAGGATTGAGCGGTAAGGGGTTTTTTGCATTGGCATCTATGCTTAAGGTGCCTGGTTTTTGTAGACAAAGCCTGATTGCATCCATGCTTGTTGGGGTGAGTAAGTGTTTGTATGCTTCAAGACCTTGATCTGCAACAAGTAAAGCCATTGGCAATGTCTGTGCTGGACTTTTGTTTTGCATAGCTCCGCCAAAAGCGAGCAAGCGCGGTGCAAAGCCATCTTCAACGTAGGTGATTTTTGCATTACTAAAGGTTCCGGACATAAGATATGGTATGAGCTTTTCATCCTTAGGCGGAAAATCTATGAGCTCTGTAATTTTCTTTTGCGGAAAGTTCAAAGTAAATTTGGCATTGATAGCCGCAACACCTGGCGACTTAATGGAAAATTCTAAGCTTGTTGGGGTATTGTCGGTATTGAAGTTAATGTCTAATTTGCTGATAATATTGGGAGTGTCAGTGTTAAGCAGGGTTTTTGCCACGGCCATTTCTGCAGGTGCTAAGCCAAGGGCGGCTAAGTCGAGTTCAAGCCCTAGAAGGTCAAAGACGTATTTTGCATTGGTGGCGGACTTAAAATCATAGGTGAGGGCTGTATTTGCACCTGCAAGCTTAACGGTATCTTTGGGGGCGCCAGGCATTTTCCAGCTAAAGGCATCACTTGTAATGCTTAAGGAGGAAAAATGCGAACCCATCAAAAATGCGAGCATTTTATTTTTATCGGTGGGATAGCTGAAAATTTCTAACAGATTTCCCTTGGGGAGTTGAGCTTTTGCTTCAAGCTTAACACCAAAGGCATTGGGGGAAGTTACGCCAATATTTAAAAAGCTTAGATCGTCCTTGGTTTTGACTGCGCTCTTAATATCTATATCTAAGATAGGTTGATCGCTTTTGAAAATGGAGCTTACTATAACACTAGGCGCTCCAAGCTGTGCATAGTTAATATTTAAGCCCTTTATGAGTAGTCCAAGGTCAAATTGTGAAAGATCTTTCACATCCAAAAGAGCTGTCAAAGAAATTTCTTTGATGGCTACGTGCTGAGTCTTTGTGCTACCGGCAACCGTTTCTGTGACTATGTTTTCGAGTTTTATGTCAGTTGTAGGATTAAGTTTTTTGTAGGCATCGGTAATGGCATTATATTTCTTGGCTTCTTCAGGGGAAAGGGAATTTGCTACAATTTTTGCGACATTGTTCAGCAAAAACTGGCTATACTCTTCAGAAAGCATGCCCACATCTTTCAGGCTAAAAGCGCCAATGCGAGTGACAACGCTTTCCTTTTTTGCAACATCTTCAGAGAGAATTTCAATACCTTGCATGACCATAGACTTCATTTTTTCAAGGGTCAGCTCTTTAATTTCTGTATTTTTTGCACTGGCAACAAAGGGGATCTCTCCGTTTACCTTTATTTTCATATCCTTATAGGTAATAGAGTCCGTGGCCACCCGAGTGAGTGCATTAATGATATCTTTGCTGGTGGCATTACCTTGAAAAAGCACGGCATAATTTTGTTTAATTTCTGTAGCGGAGGCTTCAGCAATGCTAACTTCTGCCTTGTGCTTTTCAATCTCAAACATAAGCTGCACGTTTTTGTAGGTCATTTTTTTTGCAAAGTTAGGCAACTCACCCTGCTTTGCTTTCAGTGCGGCTTCATTCAATTCCGTAATGATAATTTCTTCTATCTTTAGTGAGCCATTTGTTAAAAAAGGAATGCTCGCGCTTATGCCTTTGAGGGTAAGCACTTTATCCGAATCAGAATATGACATGGCGCTTATGTGCATATTATTTTTTTTGAACATTTCTTGAATACTTTTCTGAGTTTCTTGGCTAACAGCCTGAGATTCAGAAACAAAAGCACATGTTAAAAATAGCAGTAGTACAACAATTTTTTTCATAAGCTCTCCCCCTATTAGGAACTAAAGGTTTATTTTATAAGACAAAGCTAAAAATGAATTTAAAACTCAACACAGTGAATATAAGATAGAATGGAAAAAAAGCAAAGCTCTATTTAAGGAATACTAATTTATGTAGGGGCGCTGCCCCTACACCCCGCCAAAGGGGATAATCCCCTTTGGAAACCCTAGTGCATTATTTTCCAACAAGTTGAAAAATAATGGATAGTTTT
>CAYJHU010000299.1:0-2641 GCA_964369655.1 uncultured Desulfovibrionaceae bacterium
CCTCCCCTGCAAAAAGCTCATCTATTCTTTAAATATCCATTTATACAAAGCTTCTCGTAGAACATTTGGATCTATGGGTTTTGTTAAGTGGTCGTTCATGCCGGCATTAAAACTTTGCTCTCTATGCATTTGCATGGCATGCGCTGTCATAGCAATGATTGGGATTTGTTTTTGTCCATATCCTTGCAAGTCGCGAATATAGCGTGTGGCGGTTAGGCCATCCATAATGGGCATTTGAATATCCATAAGCACCACATCATAGAATTTCTTTTTACAATATTCGATGGCTTCTTGTCCATTTTCTGCCATATCAATACGCATGCCCAAATCTTCCAACAAGGCTATGGCTATTTCTTGATTTATTTCATTATCTTCCGTAAGAAGCACTGTGCGCCCTGCTAGCTTTTTATAGCGCCCGGTATCTTCTTCTACCACCTCAGCCTCAGTGCTTAGGGGAACAACGTTGAGTGCTTTCATAACCGATGCCCATAGGGGCATGGGAAGTACCGGCTTTGAGATGAAAGAGGCAAATTGCTCTGTCCATTCTTCAGTAAAGGCATGCGGGCTATAGCCTGAAGTGAGCGCCAATGCCGGAGTCTTTTTTAATCCTAATTCTTTAATTTTTAATGCACAATCATAACCGGACATATTGGGCATTTTCCAATCTAAAATCACTAAGGAGTAAGGCATTTGTCCTTCTTGCTCTGCCTTGATGAGTAAATCGCAGGCTTGTTGGCTCGACTCTGTGGTATCAACTATAAAACCACAAACTTCAAGCATCTCTTTAAGTACTGCGCAAGCCATGGGAGAGTCATCAATGACTAATATCTTTTCTTTTTGCGCAAGCTCTACATCAATCCATGATTCTTCTCGGCGATGTAATAGGCTTACTTCAAAGGAGAAAACCGTCCCCTGCCCTTCCTGGCTTGTGACTTGTATATTTCCGCCCATCTTTTCCACAATATTTTTGCAGATGGTAAGCCCAAGCCCAGTTCCGCCATAGCGACGAGAAATTGAGTGTTCAGCTTGTTCAAAGGGGCGGAAAATGGCCTCAAGTCTTTCTTTATCCATACCTATGCCGGTATCCGCAACTTCCACGCCAAGCGTACATAGCGAGCCATTTTTTGCCTTAAGCGTAATACGTAGTACTATATGCCCTTTTTGGGTAAATTTGATGGCATTACTAAAGAGATTGGTAATAACTTGCCCAAGACGTATGGCATCGCCCACAAAAATATTAGGAAGGCGCGGGTCAATATTAAACAAAAGTTCAATGGGCTTATCACTAGCCAAAGACGAAACGGTGCTTGAAATATTTTCGAGCAATTCAGACAAACTAAATGGCGCATGATCAAGCTCAAGCTTGCCGGCTTCAATCTTAGAAATATCAAGTACATCATTGATGACATTAAGCAAACTATCGCCTGCTCTGCGTATATTCTCTAAATAATGGCGAATGGTTTTGTCTTCGGTATGTTGTAAGCACAAGTGACTCATGCCCAAAATAGCATTCATGGGAGTGCGAATTTCGTGGCTAATATTGGCAAAAAAGATATTCTTGGTGTTGCGCGCTTCATCTGCTTGCAATAAAGCCTCATGTAGCTCTGCTTGGCGCTCTGAAAGTTTTTTGATGACCATCTTTTCCTTGGTCAAATCTCGCAAAAAGCCCATATACACTTGCTTATCATGGGTTTGGGTAAATAGAAGCGTCACCTCACAGGGAACACTTTTCATTTTGGCGCATGTATACACCCACTCAAAAGTATAACTCCCCCTTTCTTTAGCAAGGGCGTAATATTCTTTTATCTTTTCAGTACTTTCAGCTCCGCATGGCTGATATTTTGGATAAAAAACGTCAAAAGTTTTACCAAGCTCTTGTTTACTTTTTACTCCAAGAAGCTCTAATAACTTTGGATTACAATCCAAAACAGTATAATCTAAATCCCAAATGGCAATGCCTACCGGCGTGGCATTAAACATGGCTTCCATATTTAGGTGGGAGCGACGCAAAGAACTTTCTAGGTTTTCGGTAGCGTGTAAAACAATTTGATGCCCTTCAATACCCTTAAATTCGGTACGTTCAGAAGAAAATGTCTTCCCACCGGCACGCACAGGAACAATGCCTAGTGATGGATGTTCCCAAAAATATTTTATTTCAAAGGTCTGGTTTGGCCTATCAAAAAGAATTCCAATGGCCTTTTGTATATGGTCGCGCTCCATTTCAGGAATTTGACCATACCACCATGCAAAAGTTTCTGAGGGGGAAAGGTTTTGAGGAAAGCCCATGCTTTCAAGCATGTTTTCATCAGCGTACAGTTCGCTAGCACCGGTTTCTTTATGAATAAGCATACGCCAAAAACCCATCTGGGAAGATTTGAGCGTTTCTTGTATCCAATCCTGAGTTATAGCTGAGTTGTATTGAGCTTCATTCTTTTTAGTCATATGAGCACTACCCCTAAGAGATTATTATAGGCGTTAGCTAAAACTAAGAGTTTCGAATCATAATTATATCTTAATATCTCATTTTTCCTCAAAAATAAAGGCTTATTTTTTAGGAAAAAATTAGCGCATAATAACTTAATTGAAACCTCTGCACAATTATTTTCAAATATAACTTTGCCAGTAAAACTTTAGAAATCGC
>CAYJHU010000300.1:0-2639 GCA_964369655.1 uncultured Desulfovibrionaceae bacterium
CTGTTACGGGTAAACTCTATGTATTTTTAACGTCAAGCCAGTAGCTTAGAGTTCTGTATAAAATGTCCGGTGAGATGGGTTTAGTAATATGATCATTCATGCCATATTTTAAGCTTTTTTCTTTATCCCCTGTCATGGCATGAGCAGACATGGCCACGATGGGCAATTTAGCAAATTGTGGTTTTTCGCGTATGGCCTTGGTGGCGGTGAGCCCATCCATAATAGGCATTTGAATATCCATAAGCACAATGTCGTAATGCTTTTTGTCAAGCATATCCAAAGCTTCTTGCCCGTTATTGGCGATATCGATGGTGTAGCCCACACTTTGCAAAAGCTCTTCGGCAATAATTTGATTGATATTATTGTCTTCCACCAGCAAAATATGGCCAGAATAGGTTAAGTTTTCATGTGGTAAAGCTGTAGCATTACTTTGTTCAATGTCTTTTTCGTTTGCCAGCTCAAAAACTGCAGTGAAGAAGAAGGTGGAGCCTTGGCCCACTTTACTTTCTACCCAAATATCTCCTTGCATCATCTTTACAATACTTTTGCAAATGGCAAGACCAAGACCGGTGCCGCCGTATTTGCGTGTTACCGAAGTATCTGCTTGAGAAAAGGCAGAGAAAAGATTGTTTATCTGTTCTTGAGACAGGCCAATGCCGGTATCTTGTATTTTGAACAAGAAGTGCAACTCATTATTTTGGTGCTTTGTGCCGGTAATGTGCAAGCTTACTTTGCCTTTGCCGGTAAATTTAATGGCATTACTTAAAAGGTTAAGCAAAACTTGCTTTAAGCGTAAGGAGTCGCCTAAAATGGGAGTAGAAGCAAAAGTTCCTTCGTGTAGATGACTTTCAAGACCTTTATCACGCACGGCGTGCCCAAAAAGGCTTTCCAGCTCTGAGCATACATCGTGGATGGTGAAAGGCGTTTTTTCCATTTCAAGTTTACCGGCTTCAATTTTAGAAAAATCTAAAATATCGTTAATGATGCGCAAAAGTTCCTTGGTGGAAAAAAGGGCTTTGTCCATATAGTCTTTTTGCATGGTGTCTAAGGCCGTGCCGGATAAAATATGTAAAATCCCTAGGATACCATTCATGGGGGTGCGAATTTCATGGCTCATATTGGCCAAGAATTCACTCTTGGCTTGTGCGCTTTGCTCGGCCGCTTCTCGGTTCAGTTCAATTTCCTTGAGCATTTTTTTGTTTTCGCGCAGGTCATGGCAGTAAACAATATAGAGTTCTTCCTCAGTCATGGTAGCGCGCACCACTGTAACGCCCATAGGGTATTCTTTACCCTCGCCGTCAATGGCACATATCTCAAAGCGTGATTTTCCGTTAATAACGGCTTCGGTAAATTTCTCCTGCAGAAAAAGACTGCTTTCTTGCCCACAAGGCTGTAAGGGGGGGAAGGATTGCATGGCTACGGGTAAGAACTGTTCTTTGGAGCTGTGGCGTGTTATGTTTAAGGATTCTTCGTTGCAGTCTATCAGCTCCATGCGTGAATTAAGTATATTAATACCTAAGGGCACGCCCTCTAAAATGGCTTTAGAGCGCTCTTCTGCCGCTTGAGCTTTGCGTATATTTTCTTCCACATCGCGCATATCGCGGTAGAAAACCACAACCATATCCTCACCATTGTGTTTGGTACGCACGGCTGTGGCCTCGGTGGGTATCGGTGTACCATCAAGGGATGTGCCAAGCCAAGGCCCGCTGGCGTAGCCTTCGGTAAAGGTTTTATGTAATTGCTCCTGCATTTTTTGCAGGGAAGGAACACCATCCGGCTGTATTTCAGGGAAGAGCTTATGTAAATATGCCATAAAGTCTTGCTTTTTTTCTATGCCAAATGTTTTTACCATGGCGGTATTCCAAGCTATGGGCGTACCGTTTTTATTCCAAATCATGGCGCCTAGGGGGCTGGCATCCAGCATTACCTTACTGTATTCATGAGATTCATTCAGTTGAGCTATGATGGCATTTCTTTCTCGTAAATCTTGAAGAAAAACAAAAATAATCTCCTCACCCTCAATGGTAACAGGGGCAAAGGTCGCCTCAACGGGGAGTTCTTCACCAGTGGAGTGCAGATGTATCCAAGGCTTGCAGATGATTCCTTTTTCTCTGGCTTCATCGGTATATTTTTGTGCAAGAGCCAAAGAGTTTTCACCGCAGGGTTGTCGCTCAGGCACAGTGCGTAAAAAATTATCTATGAGTTCTTGGTTGTTTTCAAAGCCAAAGAGTTGCGCCGAGACACGACTGGCGTCTAAGATTTTACCTTGTGGTGACCATATCTGCACGGGCATGGGCAGGGCTTCAAGCATGGCGCTCATGCGCATCTGAACTAAGCGAGTTTCTCGTTGTGCGCTTTGCAGTTGCTCTTTGGTATGCGTTAACTCTTGACGAAGACGTGCTATTTCTTCCTCAAGGGATTCATAGCTTATTGCCTTGTTAGGGGATGGTGTAAACGATTTGTCCATGTGTATAATCTCGTGGGGAGTTGAAAATAAACTGTCTAGGAAGTTATGCCGTGGTAATGAGGAGGTAAAGAATATCTTATGATTATGTACAGCATATTAAATAGCGCCTTACCTAGATGTCCATAAATAAGCCTTAATTTGATACTTGTCAAAAAAAATCTTTTCCGATAAC
>CAYJHU010000301.1:0-2639 GCA_964369655.1 uncultured Desulfovibrionaceae bacterium
GGCAAAACAAGCTGAGGTAGATTATGCTTGGCTACGTCGCTTTGAGCAGGGTAAGTCTGGCATTAGGGTGGAAACACTTATTCAACTTGCCAAGGGTTTAGGAGTGCCAGCCAGTACCATTATGGCAGCCATAGAGAAAGCTCTTGATAATCCTGAAGCATGGCTTAGTGAATATAGTGAAAAATAATCACCATTATGTTATTATAAAAAGTCAATAATATAAGTCGCTTATCTAGATAGAGTACTGGGGGTATTTTTGGGGGTATGAAATATTTTTATAAATATTTTATCCAACAATACCAGTTTGTTAAATAGCATTTTCGGTAGACGCACGACCACCATAAAATTCAACCCCTTACGGCAAGCGCTGTAAGGGGTTTTTCTTTCTTCCCCACACCATTCCGGTTCTTCACCAAAGTCAAACTCATGTATGTCACCTGGTGGAAGTCCTACACACAAAGAGACACGCTTGCTAAAAAAGGTAGTTCAAGATGAAGTCCGCACCTGAACAGCCTCTGCGTAATGCTATCATCATGATGCGTGTTACCTCAGAAGAAAAAGCCGATCCAACGGGCGCCGAAGGCGTTTACGTTAAGCGAGTTTTCGAGTCTTACGTAAATCGAGAGCAACGCAGAACTGCCATGCGGAAGCTTTTTTATGCAACCGTCATCGCTCTGATACTCGTTCTATTAACGGCTGTTAAAGCTTATTAAAAGTTGACCCGTATCAAGTGACTTTGATACGAGGTCGAAATTATCGCAATACACGGCAATCGTACATTATGGGGGTGCCCTTGCCAGCCGTAGTTTCTGTTGACGCAGGAGCTACGGCTCCCTTTTTATAGAAGGCTTGATTGCTCAAATGGCAAGTTTTTTTCGGGGCAAGGCTTTATTTGAGTTTTTTGTATATTTAGTATGCCATACTGCCCTTAGTAGCTTTCTTCCCAATTTTGACAAGAAGTAAATACTTTGATAATAAGTTAAGACATTGTAAAAATTTTAGAAACATATAAAAAGCAGTATTCGCTCCCCATAAGGAATCTTCCATGCAGCTATCCAAAAACGCCATAGGCAATCTTATAAATCGTTACAAGGCCGTGCTTAAGAAATGCAATCTTATAAATACCTTTGGTTCGCTGGCTTTAGCCTCTGCTCTTGCCCTTGGTGCAGGGCTTGGCGCTGTGGGTGTTGCTCATGCGGCGACAACTTTTCCCATGGGTGGTGGAGATAATGATTATTATGTCATAGAAGTAGATGATGGCAGCACCTATTTTAAAGAATTCACCGTCACCGATGACACAGGCACTATCACTACCTATGGCTTTAATTTTCAAAACCCTGTAGATAAAGCCACTTTCAACACCATAGCAGGTTTGCTTGAAGATATCATCCCCACCACAGTTACGGACAGGTATATCATAGTGCTTGGTGACACCGGAACCTATGACTTCACCGTACCTAACGGTGTTGGTGGGACAATTAGCTTTTCCGTAACGCCTGATGCTAGTGCTCATCGAACCACAGACCGCCTCACCAACCTTGCAGGCCATATAAGCAATACCTACTTTGCCGGATTCAGCGGGTCAGAAAATGGCGGTGCCATATATAATAGCAGCACTGACGGTTATAATATCACTGCCGATTTTTTTAATAACAGCGCTGATAATGGCGGGGCTATTTATAATGCTAGATATGCTAGAATAGGTGAAATCAAAGACTCCAACTTTATTGGCAACAGTGCTAGTGAAGACGGCGGGGCTATTTATAATGATGGCACTATCACCGACATTATCAATTCCACCTTCACGGGCAACAGTGGTAATGATGACGGCGGGGCTATTCATAATGATGGCACTATCACCGACATCACCTCTTCCACCTTCACGGGCAACAGTGCAGGTGATTATGGCGGGGCTATTAATAATTATGCCACTATCACCAACATCACCAATTCCACCTTCACGGGCAACAGTGCAGGTGTTTATGGCGGGGCTATTTATACTGAGTTTGGTACTACAATAGGCAGCATCAGCGCCACCTTCACGGGCAACTGGGCTGGTGAACGCGGCGGGGCTATTTATAATGATGGCACTATCACCGACATCACCTCTTCCACCTTCACGGGCAACAGTGCAGATGATGATGGCGGGGCTATTTTTAATTTTGGCACCATCACCAACATCACCTCTTCCACCTTCACGGGCAACTGGGTTGATGGATATTCAGGCGGAGCGATTTATAATAAAGGCACTATCACCGACATCATCAACTCCACCTTCACGGGTAACTGGGCAGGTGTAGGCGGCGGCGGAGCTATCCTTAATGAACAAGGAAAAGAGATAGGCAGCATCACAAACTCCACCTTCACGGGCAACTGGAGTGATGGATATTTAGGCGGAGCTATTTATAATGCTGGCAGCATCACCGACATCACCAACTCCACCTTCACGGGCAACTGGACTAATGACGGCGGAGCGATTTATAATAGAGGCACTATCACCTCTATCACCAATTCCACCTTCACGGGCAACTGGGCTGATGGCTACGAGGGCGGAGCTATTTATAATTATGGCACCATCACCGACATCACCAACTCCACCTTCACGGGCAACTGGGCTGGTGAAAGCGGCGGGGCTATTT
>CAYJHU010000302.1:0-2634 GCA_964369655.1 uncultured Desulfovibrionaceae bacterium
TTTTCATCGATGGAGCAGGTATAAATATGCACATCGGGATGAGCTTTTTGTAGCTTATCTATGCCTTCGGGAGCGGCAATAAGGAAAAGGCCACAAATATTTTTGCAACCGGCTTTTTTAAGAATATCCACAGCCGCAATGACCGAACCACCTGTGGCCAGCATGGGGTCAAGGATAAAGGCCGTGCGCGACTGTATATCGTCAGCAAGCTTTGTGTGATAGCTGACGGGTTGCAGACTTTCTTCATCACGGTACAGGCCGATGGTGCTCACCTTGGCTCCCGGAATAAGTTGCAAAAATCCGTTAACCATGCCCATGCCGGCCCGTAAGATGGGCACGGCAGTGAGCATTTTTCCGTTAATTTTGTGAATGTTAACCTCACCGGCCCAGCCTTGCACACTACTGGCAATGAGGGGTAAGTCCTTGGTGGCTTCGTAGGTCAAAAAGGCGCAGAGCTCGTTGGCAATGTCGCGGAATGTTTGTGTATTTACTTGTCCGCGTAAAAGCCCAACCTTGTGTTGCACTAAAGGATGTTTGAGTTCGGTTACCGGCATCTTAGCCCCAATTTTTTGACATATGTATCTGCCCTGATTTTGAAATAAGCAGGCACTCTCTTTGTGGTAAATTATTTATTAAGTTAAGCGCTTGTTGTGTTGGCATGGCAGAAAGCGCAGTGGCTAGGGCATCGGCCTCAAGGGCGGTGGGCGCCATAACACTTACGGAAACATTATAGTTTGTGCTTTGTAAGTGCTTGGGATCAATGAGGTGATGGTACTTTTTTTCTGCATCATAATACATCTCGTAATTGCCGGAAGTGGCAATGGCTGAGCGAAGGGCGATGCTTGTGACAATATTACCATTGCGGGCGGGATTTTCTATGCCGACGCGCCAAGGCTGTGTGGAGCTTTTTTGTCCTGAAACGCGGATATCTCCACCTGCATTGACTAAATGATTATCCATGCCTAAGGATGTCAATATTTCTGAGGCTTTGTCGGCAATGTAACCTTTGGCTATACCGTCAAGAGTCAGTTGCATGCCGCTACGCCCAAGCTCAATGCTTGTGCCTTGTAGATGTACTTCCTTAGCTTGCACCAAGGCTTTAGCCGCGTTTATGTCCTTGCTATCAATACTAAAGCTCGCGTTTTTCTGCTTTGCGTTACGGTATACATCAAGCAAAGGCGCCACGGTAATATCAAAGGAACCTTGGCTAAGTGTATGCACTTCTTGTGCTTGCTGTAAGAGATACGTGAGGTGCTGCGGAGCATTTTTAAGCTTGCCTGTGCTGTTGAGTTCTGTGAGGGGCGAGCTTTTGTGCCTTGTGAGCTCAGCTTCAAGGCTTGCGATATGCTCAAAAGTGCGGCCAAGTGCCTCTTCGGCCTTGGTGGCACTGGTATGCCGGGTAGACAAAGTGACAAAAGTGCCCAAGAGTAAGCGAGTCTGGGTGTGCATGCTGGCACCAGCAAGAGAGGCGCAAACGAGCTGTGGCGCGCAAACAAGGCCTGCACCGGCTAATGCTACGCCTTTGAGCATGGTGCGGCGTGATATGGAAGATGAAGAATTTTTTCTCATAGTTATGACACCTTTTTAAGCTTGGGTTTGCGAGTCGTTTTGTGCAGTGCCGGCATCTTTTGGCACCATGACTTCGGCTTTGCCTTTAACGGCAAGTTCTTCTAAATATTCAGTTTGTAAGTTATGCGAAAGGGTAGGGCAAAAGCTACGCAAAATCTTACGTGGGCAATTGCTGATGCATACTTCTTCGCACTCTGCACCATAACTAAGGCACTTTTGCTGATCAATTTCAATGCGGCTATCTACAGATTTGATGGCTTTTGCAGGGCAAATTTTTATGCACTTTCCGCAGTTAATGCAGCCAACTTCGCAAATATCCATAACCGCGCGCATTTTATCTTTGGTGGCGCAGGTTACAGCAACCCTTGCGCGAACCGGTATAATATCAAGTGAGTTGCGAGGACATGCCTTAAGGCACATGGCGCAACCTGTACATTTATTAGGATTAATGGTCACGAGGCCATTTTCAATTTTCATGGCATCAAAGGGGCAGACTTGTATACAGTCGCCAAAGCCAAGACAGGACCAACCGCAAAGGTCAGTACCATTCATGAGCATGGTAGCCGCCGCACAGGAGGGCATGCCGTGATATTGATAACGTGCGGCCACTTTGCCGGCCACCTTGTCACAGCGTCTAAAGGAAAGCATGGGGTCGGCGGCGCCCACAGATTTACCTGTAAGTTCGCCAATGGTGATGGAAGTGTCGGCTGAGCCAGCAACGCATAAGGCCGCAGAAACACTTGCTTCGTTAACAACAGCAATGGCATAGCCTTCACAGCCAGCATAACCACAGCCGCCGCAATTGGCGCCGGGTAAGGCGTCCATGACTGCTTCGACGCGTGGATCTTCTTCCACATAGAAGACGCGCGAGGCTACGGCAAGCACACTAGCCGCCACAAAGCCAAGGCCAAACAAAGTTAAAATTGATGATATTACCATATATACTCTCCCTTATAATAAGGATAAAAAGCTGTTTTTGTTGTGAGCTTATGTTTTTTTGGGGGGGGAAAAATTTTTTTTTAAATTTTATTGAAGACCCGCATTAAAAAAAATTTTTTTAGAGAT
>CAYJHU010000303.1:0-2597 GCA_964369655.1 uncultured Desulfovibrionaceae bacterium
TTATATTTGAAAATAATTGTGCAGAGGTCTCCAATCAGTGCAAATAAAAATAGCGCCCACCACGAACGCTATTTTTTTGCCACACTGCATACCAATTATACAGTGTTTACGAAGGAACCCAATTTTTAGGAGTTTTTATGTTTGTTATGGAAATATTTATATTCCCTCTTGCATGGATTCTTGCATTTCTTGCTGAATGGCCCTTTCCATGCCTTGTTGCATCATAAGAGGGATGCGATCTTGTGCGCTGTACTCAAACATTACCGCCGTGCCAAAGCAGGAAAAATATTTACTGCCGTCGGGGTGAAAAGCTACATTTTCTGTATAGCCAACAATGGCTTGAGCGCCCTTGCTGATGGCTCTACCTGCCATGCCAAAAAAGGCCTCGTCAGAATCATAACCACGGCAACACACCAGTCCAAGAACTTTTATGATTTTGCGCCCTTCTACCTGATGAGTTGTCACTACAGGAAAGCGACCGGAAAGAAAAATTTCCTTTACCTTAGCATTGGCAGAATTATTAGTGGGACGAGCTTCCGTTTTTTTCTTCTTCTTTGAACTATCACCGAGCAAAAAAAGCATGGCAACCTCCTTGATTTCACTTTTCTCATTGCAAAAGCTTTGCCAAAGTTTTTTTGTTTTATAATTTTGGATGATTATGTAAAGTGAAGAAGAAAAAATGACATTAAATGATTCCAGAACAGAATCTTTGTCAGCCTTTTGGCAAGTGCAAAATTAATTATTTTTCTTTTGTAAATTCAAGCAATAAGACAAGACATCTCTTACTGCGAGCTCATGTGGAGCAAGCCTGAAGGCTTCTGTGGCGGCTTGCAAAGCTTCAATAAATTGACCTTGAGCGACATAAGCTTTCGCCATACCCGCATAGGGCAAGGCCCATTTAGGAAATTTTCTTACGGCTTTTTGTAAAATATGCATGGCCGCAGAATAACGTTGCATTTTTGTAAGCAGCTCGGCCATATGGATATAATGTTCACCATTTTTGGGTTCTGCAGCTAATTTATTACTGATTTCTGCTAGTAATAAAGCGCTTTTGTCAATTTTGAGATTCGTTTTCCTTCCGTGCTCTTTTTCGTATGTATTTATAATATTTAAAAAATGATCAAGCATAAAAGCTTGCAAAAGTTTTTCTTCGTATATACGCATACAAAGCGCATACGCTTCCTTACAGCTTTTTTCTTGCCAAAGAAAAATTGCCTCATAAAAATACTCTTCGCCCTTACTCAACGACACATCTGCGTTGTAGTAAATTGAAGGTAAGTTTTGATATTTTTGGGCATCACAATTAACTTTTTGTAAAATATCAGAAAAATCATTCAAATTTATTGTGAAATCGCATGTTTTTTCAATTATATTTTCAATAGCTTGCACATCAAGACTAAAGGTGTTTTTGCTGGCGTCCATGCCCCCATTTACAACTTCTCTTTTTGCATGAAAAAGAAAATAATCCTCAGCACAATATGCTGCAATAAGCTCATAAGTGATGGTATGTACCCGAGGAATAACAATAAAGCGTGTTTTGCAATTTTTTGTGAGCGCTAAAGAATGTTGAGCAGAGCCGGCAATCATAAGACAAACCTGTGCGCTGGTCAAAATCTCCAATTGTTCTGTCAACGTGAGAGCTTCAGGGTAGACAATGTCCCATCCGCGCTGAGCAAGCATGGTCTCCAGCTGTTTTTCGTTAACACAATGGGTAAAACGCGAGCGCGAAAAATAAACATATTTTCCCTTGCGTACCGTACCTTCATAATGACGCAAAAAGGCAAAATGTTCCGGATGGGCATACGGCATAAGACCAAAGCCCGGCTCAGGAAAATGAACTCTGGCAAATTCCGAGGCTCTGTATACAAAAATATGCGAATTTTTGAGGCCAAGACTTTCAAAGACAGCTTCATGCTGGGGTGAAAAAAATTCTGTGCCCGACACGTGCGCGCCCCTCAGCCAAATGATGGGAAGTGGATTTTTTTTTGCAAACCACAGTCTTTGCAATGTCTCTGTAAGAAAGTGCCCCCAATGCCCATTAAAAACACCGCCATAGATAACTTCTTGCGCAGAATATTTGCTTGCTTTTCTGAAGGGTAATTGACGGGTTAGTCTTTGATTCCAAACATATCTGTGTACCTCTCGCAAAGGCTTGCCCTCAGAAAATGCCCCCAAAGCATAAGAAGTGACGGGATCAACATCCACGGCTTGCATGGGAAGAATGGTGACATTGTCATAGCTAACACAGCGCAAAGGAGCAGGAGGTTTTGGCATTGGAACACCACAGGGAAGTGATTATAAAAAAAAGCTGAGCACCCGTAGCCACCGTTGCCGCTGCTTCCTTTCGGACCTGACGGAGTTGGCGGTGCTTGCGCCGCTCAGCTTCAAAACTGTATATAGATATCTGCACAAAGAGTCAAGAGTTTACGCATGGCCCTTGTGCAAACAAAAATAAATTTCGTAAAAATCTAAAATTAAAAGTTTTTTGAATGGAGTCTAGGGAAAACTCTCTTTCAAAAAAGTTTCTGCTGTTAGTGACATACAAAAATGTTTCGCTTAACGGCGACAGCAAAGCTGCGCCTACTCATCATTTTTGG
>CAYJHU010000304.1:0-2594 GCA_964369655.1 uncultured Desulfovibrionaceae bacterium
TAAAAACCTCTTAGCAAACCACATGGAAATATGGCTCCCTCTTTTTGCCTTTCTTTTCTGGATTCGGCCTAAAGAAAAACGAACTCTTCCAAAAGGCTTATGGATAACCATTTTTAGCGCCCTCATTCCGGTAGTCTGGTGTGCTCTTTTACCAGGACAATCTGGCATAAAGCACAGTTTTTTTGTAAATATTATCATGTGGCCAGTACTTTGCTTTGCTTGCTTCTACCTCTTTACTCCAGAAAAAAAGGCAAGTTTTAAGGACTTACTCCCCTTACACTTACGCAATCTCTAAAAAGGCCTTCCCCATGCTAAAAAAACAAGATTACATCATTTCTCCAGAATTACAAAGAGAAATAGCTATTATTTTACCTGCATACAATGAGTCCTTAACTGTTGCTGCAACTATGCTCGCTTTTCATAAAGAACTCCCCCACTCAAGAATTTATGTCATTGACAATAATTCTTCTGATGACACACAAAATATAGCAAGAAAAACATTTGAAGAGCACAGCATTCCTGGTGCAGTTATTGTAGAAAAAAGGCAAGGAAAAGGAAATGCGGTACGCCGTGCGTTTTTAGATGTAAAAGCAACAGCTTACCTCCTTGCCGACGCAGACTGCACCTATCCAGCTGACCAAGCAGCAGAAATGCTCTTGCCTATTTTGCAAAATGAAGCAGATATGGTCATTGGAGATCGTCTCTCAGGTGGCGACTACAGGCGCGAAAATACAAGACCATTACATAATTTTGGGAATAAACTCGTGCAGCGCCTTGTGAACTTTGTTGGAGACTCAAACTTTAACGATATTATGACAGGCTACAGAGCGCTGAGCGAGCCATTTACCCAAACATATCCGCTACTAGTTGAGGGATTTCAGATAGAAACTGACATTACACTTTTTGCAACACAAGCTCGCTTACGCTGTAAAGAAATTCCTATCAAATACATTAACAGGCCAGAAGGTTCATATTCCAAACTTTCCACGCTATCAGACGGCTTCAATGTACTTCTAACAATCTTTAAAATTATGCGCTATTATCGACCATTACAGTTTTTTAGTGCCATAGCATTTTTCATTTGTATTACTGGCTTAGTTCTCGGTGCACCTGTAGTGAGTGAATTTATAAAAACGGGATATATTACTAAAATTCCAACGGCAATTTTAGCAGCCGCACTTGAAATTATTGCCGCAAACTTGCTCTCCATAGGCTTAACTTTAGATACTTTAACATACCAGCATGCTATAAACACTGAAAACATATTAAAAAAGCATACTAAAAAGATTTATAAAGGATAAAGTTGCATTATTTCTAAACCATACCAATAATTTGTGAGGCTCTGCCTCCCAAACCCTCCGTCAAAGGACGGTAATCCCCTTTGAAATCCTTCATGCATCTAATTTTCAAAAAATTGAAAATTAGACTATGCAAAATTTTGCAAATTCTAAGACTCCTGTATAATTCGGCTAGCTATCGTAGCTTACAAAGCTTGATTTCTACTCGCATTAATTGTACACATTATACATTACATCAAAGACTTACAGGGGGCTAAAATGTTACTCATTTACACAGGAGATGGCAAAGGAAAGACTTCAGCTTGCGTAGGACAAGCCATACGAGCCCTTGGGCAAGAGCTTAAAGTAGCCTTTGCTCAGTGTATGAAACAGGATAAAAAAGCCGGCGAACAGCAAATTTTACACTCTTTGCTCGGTGATTTATTTTATGTTGGTGGCCTTGGCTTTTTTAGAGATAAAAGCCAAAAAGAAGCTCATAGGCAAGCCGCACTCACAACACTTGCCTGGGCAAAAGAGCAGCTTGAGCACGTTGACATGCTTATTTTAGACGAAAGTCTCTATGCCCTCAGGGCAGAGCTTATCACTCAGGTAGAGCTTACACAGCTCATAGAGCTTGCCGCAGAAAAAAATGCGCATCTTGTTCTTTCTGGACGCGGCGCGCCAGAGTGGCTCATAGATATGGCGCATCTTGTCACACAAATGCATGAAATTAAGCACCCTTGGAAGCAAGGCATTGAAGCAAGCAAAGGTATAGAATTTTAAAAGATGAATAAAATAAAAGTATATATAGCCGCATCCTTTAGGCACAAGCATGCCGTTCGCCTCTTAGGCAAACACCTACAAGGCATTGGTTACGAAATTTTAGACTGGACGCTTAAAGCCACACCGCCCCCAGGGCTCAGCGTAGCAGAACGTCGCATCTGGATGGATACAGATACAGCAGGCGGACAGGTTTTTTCTTTTTGCTATACTGCCTCAACAACAGCGCAATTAGTTATTTATTTTGGAGAATCAGGGCAAGATGCAGCCATAGAAGTGGGCCTTGCCGCAGGGCACGGCATCCCCATTCTTGGCATTCGCGGCCCCTTAGAAGCACCTGGCCTCATGCTTCACGGCGTTATACCCGTCTGGGCAGAAGATATTGAAGATGCCCTCTCATTGCTAGAAGCCGTGGCTTTGCAACAAAGTAGCACAAGCCCCTCACTGGATGACAGGGTAAATCAACTCAGCTCTAGGCTTTAAATGAACTCCCAAGTGCCCCATGTATTATAATCTTTCTAAATGACAAGCGCCCCA
>CAYJHU010000305.1:0-2576 GCA_964369655.1 uncultured Desulfovibrionaceae bacterium
TCCTTGCCACCCTGCTGGTGAGTGCTAATTTTTATGCGTGCTTCCATATACAAAGCTAAGGCTGCTATGGCTTCATCGCACACTGAAAAAATGGGAATACCAAGCTGCATAAGCGCTTGCCGATAGGTATAAAAGAGCGCTCCACCATCCACAATACCAATCAGTGGCTTTGCAAGATCCTTAGGAATATTTTGCAGCATTTCATCAAAACACTGCACCATACCTTGCGGGTCATATAGATTTAAGGGCATTTCCCTATGTGGCAAACTGTGCACCGCGGGCGAAAAAGGCCCAAAACTCATTACAACGGCATCAATACCCTTATCTTCGAGTAATACTTTTGCAATCTCCACATGCACCCTATCGCTGGCCGCAGGATTTATATCCAGTGGATTTTGCACCGTCACCAGTGAATCTAATTTATTTTCTTGTAGTATATCTTGAATTTTTTGTGCGCACTGTGGGCTAAATTGGCACAGGCTCATACTGTATTCGTCGGATAAAATGGAATCCGCCATACCTACGGCCTCAAAACCAGCTCCGCTGCAAGCGGCAAGGCGCCTTCCGCCAATATTCATATGATGTAAATGTTCTGCCAGCATAAAGACATTTTGAAATTCTGTAAAAGTGCGAGCCACTATGGCGCCTGCCTCACGCACACAACTTTCACACACCATATAATCCCCTGCCAGCGAAGCCGTATGCCCACTGGTGGCGTGCTTACCTTCATCGGTGCGCCCTGCCTTGTAGAAAATAACCATTTTTCCGGCACATATGGCCTTTCGTACTGCCCGCACAAAGGCAAGCCCATCTCCATCATTAAAGCCTTCAGCATAGACAGCAATGACATCCACCTGACTTTCTTGGCTAAAGTACTCTACCATATCACCAAGGGTTAAGTCCGACTGATTCCCCATGGACACCATATAGGCCGGAGACAATTCCGGCATTTGGCTCATGCGATGCAGCATAAAAGCTCCGCTTTGGCTCACGAGCGCGGCTCTATGATATTTAGGACAACTTACTTTGCACTTTCCAAGTAGCCTTTGCCCAGGAGAAAATTTTTCTCTGGGGACAAACCATGTATCATATTTCCCGGGATGTGAGACCACGCCCATACAATTGGCACCTAAGAAAATGGGCCCGCCATCTTCTTTAAGATGTCCACGATTAATATCGTTCTTTACGCTTTCGGCGCGCTCGTGACTATCTTGAGTTTCGCCCATATTGCCTGCAATAAGCATCACAGCTTGAGCGCTATTTTTTTCAATAATATCATGCACAAGCGCAGGAACATGCTCTGCCCCCAAGGCAAGCACCAAAAGATCTAAGGGCGTTTTTTGTGCGTGTAAATTTGGTACGCAATCAATACCCTCAATGCTTTTTTCTTTATCATGAATCAGAGTAATGTTTTCTTTGGGAAAGCCGGCAGTAAGTATATTTTCTAAAATAATACGCCCAAAATTTCTTCTGCTTCCGGAAACGCCCATAATTCCAATGGATTCAGGGTGTAAAAGATTATGAATTTTATGTATAGGTCTTTTAATTTGCGGTGCTTGTGGCAAGGAGAAGCGACATAAACCATCCAGCGGAATCATCAAAAAGTCAGTAAAAGCAAAGGGATTTATTTCTAACTCTTCAATAATAAAAGGAGCGTCAGGATTTTGAGTAGAATAATATTTCCCCATTTCCAAAAACGACTCAAAGCATTCGATAAGTTGCTCATCACTCACAATGCGTCCACTACCGCGGCTATGCCCCGCAAGTTTTTGATAGGAAATAGTTTTGCGGAATAACTGAAAAAAGCTCTCACCATCCACCATCTCAACTGAAGCCGCCACAATGGCCTGTCCTTTGCGAAAACGCTTGGCGTAAAGCTCAGTATCAGTGCCCCCAAGGCCGGCGCTAATCACAGTTCCAAATTCACGGCTATGGCGCAGGCCGACAATTAATTCATTGCCAAAGGCGCTAGAGTCTGGAGGCATATATTGCGTAAGCATGATGCCGCGAATGTCATTTTGTATGGCATAGAGTAAATCTTCCCCTTGCAAGCCCATGTAATTTTCCGGACGATATTCCGGATATTTTTGCACAACGCCCACAAAGGTTTCTGGCACTTCATAAAACATACGCCGCACCGCAGCGCGCACTTTTTCAAGCGTTCTTGGTACAATACGCACCCCATGCGCTTCTGTCTTATGCACAATAGCCGGAGAAACAATCTTCAGAACAATTTTCTCACCGGTAAATAAGTTAATATCTTCAATAGTTGGGGGAGTATTGCGCGAAACAAGCACAGTTTTTGGGGTAGTTTCTGCACCGGAAAGTGCAAGTAATTCATAAACTTCATACTCAAAAAGATAATCTCTTCCCTGCGCATGCGCCTCAGAAAAAACATTATTTATGGCCGAAAAATCTATAGATAAGTGCATGGAACATCCTCATTATGTAAAAAAATAGATGGAAGAAAAACGCTCGACAACACCCTTTATTTATATAAGCAAAAGCCATTCTAAGCAAGCCTTGTAAAACTGAATATATGAGGCCTCTGCGCAGTTCATTGCGTAGGGTCTCAT
>CAYJHU010000306.1:0-2566 GCA_964369655.1 uncultured Desulfovibrionaceae bacterium
CTACTCCTTGAACAAATTGTTGTAAATCACGCTCTAATCCTATGAGTTCTGATCGCTTTTTCCGCTCTAATAATACTGACATTTTACTAAAGAAAGCGGCACTATATGGTTTTTTCTGAAACAGAGCGCCTGCGGCTAACATATTAAAAAACGACGGGCTAAAGCCTTCATTGGGTTTGTTAAATCCCATATATACGCTTATAATTTCAGCAATACTCTTTTCAATTTGATTGCGCATTTTGTTTTTTGATAAATAAAAATAGTTTTCTAACATTTTTTCTATTGATTTATCACTATATTTGCTAAAATCATTTTGTACTACATTTTTGCTTTTTTTATTGCGAATTTTATTTTTTTCCGTACTATTTTTTATCTTCATTAAAGCTTCATCACGCTCTTGTTTTATAGTAAGGACTTGCTCACTATCAGAAGCGTATATTTTTGAATAAATATCTAGTAAATCATTGTAAATTTCAAGAGCTTCTTCATGCATATCTAAGCGGCTATACACGCTGGCAAGTTTGTCAAGTAATGTTCTTACGCTTGTGTTACTTTTACCTAAAGTTGGCAATGCAGAAGAAATGCCTTCTTCTAAGAGTTTTCTGGCACTTTCAGAATCGTAAAATTGGGTATAAGCGGAAGCTAAATTATGCAAGACAATTAGAGTGGTAGGATGATTTATTCCATATTTGTTTTTTGAAGTTTCATAAAGCTTTTTTAATTCTTCCAAAGATGTTTTGTTATCTGAGAGAACAGCTAAACCATTTTTTGCGTTTATAGTGGCGAGGTGATCATTTCCTAACGATTGTTCCAAGAGAGGTATTGTTTTTTGTAATATTTCTTTTGCTCTATTTTTATCTCCAGCATCAGAATATAAAGTCGCTAAATTCATTGCACTAGTTAAAGTCTCAGAGTGTGTGTTGCCTAATTTTTTTTGCCAAATTTTATATATATCTTCCTGTATTTTTATGGCATCCTGAATTTTTCCTAACCCTCTTAAAAATATAGCATAGTTATTCATTGCAATAAGGGTGTTTGGGTGCTCTTTGCCAAATTTTTTTTCTATAAGAGTCAGATTCTCTTTGTACTGCTGTTCTGCGTTACTAATTTTTCCAAGCTCTGCTCCTATGATTATCAAAGTTTCGTTGATTTCTGCACTTTCTCTATGTTCCTTACCATGTACTTGCTCGTGGACAATTGATAATTGTTTTAGTGCTGTGTAGGCTTCATTTAACTTTCCCATTTCTCTTAATAACATCGCTTTTTCATATAAAAATTCAAGGGTAAGGGGATGCTTTTCACCAAGGCTACCTTGGGAAAGCTTCACATATTTTTCTTGTAATTTTAAGGCATTATCTAACTCTCCCAGCTTTCTATAATTTTGTGCTAATAAAAATGCGGTTGTAAATGTATTGGTATGTGTTTCACCAATAACTTCTATTTGTCGCTTTAATATTTCTTCAAGTTCAATTTTTGCTTCTTGAAATTTTCCATCTTCATAAAGTTTTCGTGCAGAGCTAGCCCTAGCTTCGAGTGTTTTTGGATGATTTTCGTTGAATACTTTTTCTTGAATAGACTTTATTTTATCATCATATTCTTGTGCTTTTCTATTATTTCCAACTTTTCGATACGCAATGGCAATATTTTGATAAAGATTTACTGTTTTCCAATGGCTCTGTCCAATAATGTTCTTAAATTTAGGCTCTATTTCTAAATAAATATCTAAAGATTTTTGTGGATTTCCCAGCGCAGACGTAGCCACTCCTAAAGTCATTTGTGTAAAAAGAGTTAACTCGTCGTCGGCCCCATAATGTTTTTTTGATAAGGCAAGGATTTCTTCCCATATTTCTTTTGCTTTTTGGGTATTTCCGGTAGCAAAAAGACCTGATCCATAAGCAGAAAGGGCATTAAGAGTATCTTTGTTGCTTTCACCAAGGGTGCGTTTTTGAACTTGTATGATTTGAGAAAGAGCGTCCAGCATAGCTTGTGGATCGCCACGATAATAATGTATGGTTGCTAAGGCACTTTTTGTTTTTAAAGTTTCTCGGTGTTCTTTCCCCAAAATTTCTTCTTGTTCTTTTCTTAAAGTATCAAACATGGCCTGAGCTTCTTCATACTTTCCTTGTCCTATAATGCTCTCTCCTATTTTTCTACGAGCTCTAAGAGTTTCTGTTGCCTTAGCTCCAAGGGTTTTGGTATATATTTCCAGAGCCTTAGAATAATAGTCATGGGACTGAGCATAATCTTGCTTATCATACGCGGCTTGAGCTTTTTTTTCATATGTATCAGCACTTTGAAGTGTAAAGCCCTCTGCGGGAAACAGTATATGTCCACAAAATAAAATTCCTAAAAAAGCAAAGACATAGATTTTAAATTTCATAGAAGACGCCCCATATTTAAGTGTTTTCAAAATTTGTTTTAAATCTGGAAATGTATATTGATCCTAACATTGGTTACATAAAAAATAGTCTGCAATTTCAAGATGTATAATATGAGTATTTTGCGTAACACGGCACTATAAAAGAAAAAAATACATTTCTTTATATATAGCACATTCTTTTCTCAA
>CAYJHU010000307.1:0-2548 GCA_964369655.1 uncultured Desulfovibrionaceae bacterium
TTTTTACAAGTCCTTTTTGATAATTTTCACTTTACAATCCACATCAAAAAAGTTTTCCCCCAAGAAAAATTACAGGATATAATCATGAAATATTTTATTTTTACCAATAATACTCAGCTTACGGACGAGAATGCTACTGGCATGCTTATTCGGCATGTGGAGCTGGATGCGCCTGCGTATTACGATGCGCTTTTGGACTTGTTGCAGACGGGGCACGAGCTTATTTCTGCTCCCTTGCCTCCCAATGTGCCGCTTATTCGCTCTCCTATACGTAGCTGTATTGTTCAAAGTGTTGAGCGAAAATATGATACTGAAGGCATCTTGCAGGTGGATAAAGCCATAGAGCGCAGCGTCAGCCTTGGTATTCTTAGTGATGAAAAGACACGTAAGGACTTGGAATTTATTGACCGCGATCATATTCTGCGTGCTGTAGCTCAGCTTCGTGCGCTTGACAATTAGCCTTACGTATATATTAATAATTATTAAGTGTTTTGTAATGGAGTATGCTTGTGTATGATATAGATGGCTTTGAGGCCCAGTATACCAAGAAGCTGTGGGAGCAATTTACGCAAGGGCAAAGTGTTGATTTTGAGACTTTACCTAAGCATGTAAAAAATGCTTGGATGCTGTGTAAGGAAAATAACCTTAATCCAAAGGATGTTCCTACGCCTCGGCGCCTTAGTGCCGAAAAGCTTGCAAGCTTACGCACAGAAAATGCTCTGCTCATTGAAATTGCTCGTCCGATACTTGATATGATTAAGGTTTCTATCAGTGATACGAAGCCTATTGTTATCTTGACTGCCGCCAGTAATATTATCTTGGAGGTGGCGGGGTCTGAATCCTCTTTAAGTCCTAAAGAAGCTTACTACAATGCCCCCGGCATCATTTGCGATGAAAAAATATTGGGAAGCCGTGCCACAACCTTGGCCATGCGTGAAAGAAAGCCACTATTTCTTGCCGGTCATGAGCACTTTTTTGAAGTATTTCACGAATCACTTTGCTATGCTGCGCCGATTTTTGACCACGATAAAAATATTATTGCCTCCATCTCCATTGCCACGTCTCTAAAACATTATCACCCACATACCATGGGCATGCTTGCGGCGGCGGCAGAAAATGTAGCCTCGCAATTACAAAAAAAAGACGCAGAACAAAAAAAGCAATACTTAAACTCCTTGGTATATTCCATTTGTAATTCCTTGCCGGAAGCTGTCGTTGCCTTGGATGAACAGCATATAATCCAATATGTCAATGACATAGCTGGAAGTATTTTTATGCAGACAGCAGCGTCTATGCTGGGGAAGGAAATTTTTTCTTTCATTCACAGCACCAGTACCAATGATTTACTTCGCGCAATTTCTTTACGTAAACAAAGCAATATTCCCATATATCTTGAATCTAAAGGCATAGAAAATAGACATTTATGTAGGGTTCAACCTTTGGATGATGCCGCTGGCGTTACGGTGGGTGTAACATTATTCATTGCCTCAGAAAAACAATTAGCAAAAGAAGTGTCGAAAATTGGGGGCAATCGCTCCTATTATGAATTTAAGGATATTTTGGGTAACTCTCAGCAAATTCAACATTGTGTGCAACTTGCTAAAAAAGTAGCCAAAAAAGCCACACGTGTGCTAATTACCGGTGAGAGCGGAACAGGCAAAGAGCTTTTTGCGCAAGCCATACATAATGCCAGCCCGCGTCGCGCCGGACCGTTTGTGGCTATTTCTTGCGCATCCATCCCTAGAGACTTGGTTGAAGCCGAACTTTTTGGCTATGTTGCTGGTGCTTTTACCGGCGCCAATAAGGGCGGCGCCATGGGGAAATTTGAGTTGGCACAAGATGGCACGCTCTTTTTGGATGAAATAAACAGTTTGCCCATGGAAGCCCAAGGAAAGATTTTGCGCGCCTTACAGCAAAATGAAATCGTAAAAGTAGGCGGCAAATCTCCCATCGCTGTTAATGCTCATGTTATTTCGGCAACGAATATGGACTTAACTGAGCTTGTGGAGGGTAAGAAATTTAGAGAAGATTTGCTCTATCGCTTGAACAGTGTAGAAATTCATATTCCGCCCTTGCGCGAACGTAAGGATGATACTGAAGTTCTTATTCGCCACTTTATCGCTCGCCACGCTCACGCCCAAAATAGACGCGTACGCATTACGGCGGCTTGGCTTGGACCCATGCTTAATCATAGCTGGCAAGGCAATATTCGTGAGCTTGAAAATGCTTGTGAATATGCCATGATTTTATGCGAAGACAATACCTTAAAGGAAACACATTTACCTCCTCATTTTGACACCGATTGCGCACAAGCTAAAGTCAGCTGTGAAAATATGGACGATGCTTACAAAAAATGGCTTTGTAATGGACTCTATGCCTGCAGAGGAAACTTAAGCTCCGCAGCATCTAAGCTTGGTATTTCGCGCGGAACCCTTTACCGCAAAATGAAAAAGTATAATTTAGAATCCATGGACTTTCGCACGCCAAAAGCACAAAAAAATTGCGATAGTTGCCCTGTTGGTTGTAATAGTTAAGTAGGATTTTTTTT
>CAYJHU010000308.1:0-2532 GCA_964369655.1 uncultured Desulfovibrionaceae bacterium
TTTCCAAAGGGGATTATCCCCTTTGGCGGTGGGTTTGGGAGGCAGAGCCTCCCAATAAATATAAACCTACGCGCGCGGCTGTTTGCGCAGGACTTCACATTCTTGAAAAAGCTTTTGCAAGCTTGGACTTTTCCCATCCACTTCCATACCTTTTTTAAGGTAAGGATAAGCCCGCTTGGGGGCGCCGGCTTGCATCAGTGCTTCACCGATGAGCTTAAAAAGAGTATGCTCGTCTTTGTAAAATTTTATAGCTTCGCTAAATGCCTGGTCTGCCTCAGAGACTTTATTTTGGCTTAAGTACTTCTTGGCTGTATTAAAGGCTTTATCGATTTTAAGCTTGCGTTCCTTGGCATCAGGGTGGCTTTCTTTATCTTTATTTTCCATTGCTATTTTGAAAACTTTGGCAAAAGGCGCAAGCAAGGCCTTTTCTTGCCCAGGATTATACACAATGGGCGCATCAAGAGCATCGGTAACAATGCTTTCTTTGCAAATAAGCAAAACCACTTCACGCAAAGCGCCGCAGACCTCAGGAGGTTGAGCTACATCACCCATATTTCGTAAAGCCATAATAATGGCTCCCACACATTCAATATTCTTTTTTTGCGTGTAACAAATCTTTGCTCGAATGAGCTGATCGCGAATTTCTTTTGGGGTCATGTTCATGTCCTTATTTGGATAATATATGAGACGCTTGCAATTTTATGCTAAAAAGAGTGCAATTGCAAGTGTGGTAAATTGGTAGAGTGTTTCGTATTATTTCATTGGTATTTTATATTTTTTTTACAAATCTTGGCATATTTTTTGTAAGAAAATATAAGGCACAGGCAGTCTTTCAAGGCTACACTTGTTTAAGTTAAATCTTTAAAAAAAGAGTAGAAAATGAGCAAATTACACGCAAGTATCTTTAATGATGTCATTGGTCCCATTATGCGCGGGCCATCAAGTTCTCACGTTGCAGGGGCGGCACGCATTGGCGCTCTTATTCGTCAGGCCCAGCAAGCTGATATAGAAAAGGTTCAAGTTTATTTTGACCCCAATGGCTCATTGGCAGAGTCTTATGACGGTCATGGCTCTGATATTGGCTTTGTGAGTGGCTTGCTTGGCATGGAACTTACTGACGCCAATGTGCCAAACGCTCTTAAAATTGCAAAAGATCAAGGCTTAGACATTCAATTTATTATAGAAAGTTACGGTGCAGAGCATCCTAATAATTATCGCATTGCTGTACAAGGCAAAAACGCTTCTCACACCTATGATGCCATTTCCGTTGGTGGTGGCATGGTTGAGATGGAAGTATTTGACGGATTTTCAGTTTCTGTTGAAGGTGGATATTTTGAATATTTCTTAGTATTTGAAAATAAAAATCATGCTGAGAAGGCACAAAAAACAGTGCAAAGCTTGGGTCTTGAGCTTGAAGAAATGGATTTAATTGAAGCTGAGCACGGTGCGCTACTAAGCATTAAACTTGCCTTTGCCTTACCCAAAGACCAAGAAGAGATACTGAGAAGCCAAGAAGGCTTGAAAGATTTTGTTCTTTTGAACCCTATTTTACCAACAAGGGCAAAGGCTAACTGTACACTTCCTTTCTTAAACGCAGAAGAATTACTTGAGTATGCAAAAGATAAGGATGTGGAATTTTGGGAGCTTGCATGTCTTTATGAAAGCATTCGAGGCAACTCAACACCAGAAGCTGTTTTTGAGCAGATGAGTAAGCTTGTTGCAGTTATGGAAGACTGTATAGCCAATGGCCTTGCCGGAACAGAGTATGACGATAGAATTCTTGGCCCGCAAGCTTATAAAATTGACGAAGCAAAAGCAAAAAATCTGCTTATTCCCGGCGATTTACATAATAGAATTATTACATATATCACTTCAATCATGGAAGTAAAAAGCGCCATGGGCGTTATTGTGGCTGCCCCTACCGCAGGCTCCTGTGGCGGATTGCCTGGTACGCTTATCGGAACAGCACGCTCTTTAGAGCTAGAAAGAGATACGCTGGTAAAAGGCATGCTCTCCGCAGGACTTATTGGGGCATTTATTGCAGAAGCTGCCACCTTTGCCGCAGAAGTTGCTGGCTGTCAGGTGGAGTGCGGCGCTGGATCCGGCATGGCGGCAGCTGGTTTAGCCACCATGATGGGCGGAACAGTGGAGCAATGTGTTGATGCTGCTTCTCAGGCCTTGCAAAATATTACCGGTCTTGCCTGTGACCCTGTGGCCAATAGAGTGGAAGTGCCTTGCCTTGGTAAAAATATCATGTGCGGCTTAAATGCCGTGGCCAGTGCCAATATGATTTTAGCCGGTTTTGACAAGGTAGTTCCCTTAGATCAAACCATTGCTGCCATTTATGATATTGGCTTAAAACTTCCTCTGGAGTTACGTTGCACTTGGGGTGGGCTTGGTAAATCCGCAGCATCCATGACCATTCGTGAAAAGCTTGATGGTAAATAAAAAGAGCTAATATACAAAAAAAGCACCCCTCTGCAGACACACTGCAGAGGGGTTTTTTATAGGGTTGTACAGAGGAATTAAATA
>CAYJHU010000309.1:0-2532 GCA_964369655.1 uncultured Desulfovibrionaceae bacterium
CATAACAGCACTTTACCCTCCTACACTCATATTTGCAATTTTTATTATGGGTGGACAGTTTTATAGTATATGGCATTCTCATTTGGGAGGCTCTGCCTCCCAAACCCTCCGCCAAAGGGGATAATCCCCTTTGGAAACCCTTATGCATTCAACTTTCAACAAGTTGAAAATTGAACGGGCAAGCTTCATCATCCACACATGAACTCAATGCATTTCTTAATAGTAATTTTCCAATAGTGTACAGTATTTTCACCTATATACAACATATTTTATTTGTATTTTTTTTGACAAAATCACGCATCAAAAAAGCATTGACCTGTTATTATTAAAGATATAATATTTTAGACGAATGGAGGAAAGCATGACGCAAAGAGCCCTTATTTTTGGTGGACGTACTGGCTTACTCGGTCAGGCGCTTGTGCGCACTTTGACAGCCAATCAATGGCATGTCACCTCTATTGGCCGCAATGACGGGGATTTATTAAATATAAATTTCATTGAAAACTGCATAAAAAAATTTAAGCCTACCCATATCTTTAATGCCATTGCTTGGACACAAGTGGACGATGCCGAAGACAACATCAATGATGCCTTTGTCCTTAATCGAGCATTTCCGTCCGGCCTTGCTCAGCTTACTAAGACATATGATTTGCACCTTACCCACTATAGCACAGATTTTTGCTTTTCCGGCAGCGAGACGACCCCTTACACTGAAGAATGTACGGCAGCCCCTATTTCTGCATATGGGCGCACAAAATTTGCCGGTGAAAAGGCTGTTTTGTCCCTAGCACCCGACCATAGTTGCGTATTACGCACGGCTTGGCTTTTTGGCCCCGGGAAAAATAACTTTGTAGCAAAAGTTATCAACAATCATCAAAATGAAATTTCCATTGTTGCCGATCAAGTGGGCTCGCCCACTTACTCCATAGACCTTGCACAGTGGAGCATGCTTGCTGCCAGTAAAAACCTTACAGGACTATACAATGCGGTTAATAGTGGGCGTGCTTCGTGGTATGATCTTGCATGTGAGGCAGTGTCTATTGCTGAGCTCCCCTACCAAGTAAAGCCCATCACATCTTCTGAATGGCCACAAAAAGCCATGCGTCCGCCATTTTCTGTGCTGAGCAACGAAAAACTTGCCAAAGCCCTTGAAATAACACCAAGAGCATGGCAACAAGCCTTGCGCGAATATATCTTTAGTAACCACCTAAACCGAGACCTTATTGGAGCCTAGCAGGCTACTTAATTTCTACACTATAGACAGTGCAAGCCTGCGCCGTAACAAGGCAAGAACGCTTTGAAAGGAAAATACATACTAGCTTTGCCCGCAACCGAGAGGTGTCAAATGTTTTATTCTAAAATACTTATTTTTTTACTTTTTATATTCTGCTTATTGCCAAAGCACGCCTTTTCTGTGCCACGCACCCTAGAAGAGCTGAGTAGTATTTCCGCTCAGCTTCATAAAACCAATGTTCCTTATGGCGCCATTTCGTCTTTCTATCGCCCTATTTTTGGGCGCATGATGGATGCTGACCTCACCATGAGCGCGCAAGACCCTGTTTTCATCGTGCTTTTTCCTGAGGGTGCGCGTATCTACCCACAGCGCATCATGGTCTGGCATCAAGTGGCCAATGAGCACTTTGGGCAAAATGCCTATGCGGTAACCTATTGCCCCATAACCGGCACGCTTGTGGCCTACAATAGCGTATTAGACGGCACCGCCCTCTACTTTGATGTAGAGGGGCGCCTTTATGGTGGTAATTCCGTACTTATCGATCGCAACACCGGCTCGCTCTGGCTTCAAGCCATAGGCATGGCCTTTGAGGGCCCCCTTACCGGGCGTGGACTTGCGCATATTCCTGTATTTTGGACCACATGGGAAGCAGCAAAGAAAGTCTTTCCGGATACGCCCGTACTCTCTGCTCCTTCCGGCAGTCGAAAAGCCTATGGGCGCGACCCTTATGGGAATTATCTTAAAACTGGCAATTATTATGATAATGACGTACTCGCCTATCCGGTGCGCTACAAAGACTTACGCATTCCCCACAAAAATGAAGTCATCGGCCTTGAATTTCCCAATTTTCGCCTCGCCATAGACACCGATTATGTCAAAAAACAAGGCGCGGTGAATTTCTTCCTCGGTCCCAATGCCCTGCTTGCTGTGCATGATATGAATCTTGATGTTGTCCGTGTCTACAATAGGCAAGTATGGGACAAGCCATCTCTTTTTGTCCTACAATATGGCAAGCTTATAGACATAGCCACCAAGAGCACTTGGGATGTCGCCACAGGCAAAGCCCTTGAAGGCAACATGAAAGACGCCTCCATGCAACAATATTTTGGGATTTATAGCATGTGGTTTAGTTGGTTTAACTTTCACCCCGAAACCGCACTCATCCCCGGCCCCGGCGAAGTCTCCAAAGATGTCTTACACCTTGACACCTTAAGCACTCCTCAACAAAATCCGCAGTAATTTTCAAGATTATATCGCTAGTTTTTATCTAAAATATTTTCTGGGGGAAACTTTTTTGA
>CAYJHU010000310.1:0-2521 GCA_964369655.1 uncultured Desulfovibrionaceae bacterium
AAGCTCTTTTGAAAATCATTGAGGGCACAGAGGCCAACATCCCTCCCAAGGGCGGGCGCAAGCATCCGCAGCAAGAATTTATTCGTATGGATACCAGCAATATATTATTTATTGTGGGCGGTGCCTTTGTGGGGCTTGAAAAAATCGTGGCTGCACGCATGAGTGGCGGTTCCATGGGTTTTGGTAACAACGTAAAGAGCAAAAAAGACATTCCACTGTCTGAACTTATGAATGAAATGCACCCCGCAGACCTTGTAAAATTTGGTCTCATTCCTGAGTTTGTGGGACGTATTCCGGTCTTCACCCATGTGGATGACCTTGAAGTGGATGACCTTGTACGCATTCTTACTGAGCCCAAAAATGCTCTTGTGCGCCAATATCAAAAGCTTTTTGAGCTAGATAATGTGACTTTGCGCTTTACCACCAATGCGCTGCGCTGCATTGCAGAAAAATCCATCGAGCGCAAAACTGGCGCGCGTGGTTTGCGCAACGTCATGGAAAAAGTCATGCTTGATATTATGTACCATTTACCAACCATGACCACGGTAAGTGAATGCCTTATTAACAAAGCCGTCATTGAAGGCACTCGTAAGCCTGTTTATTTATACGAAAACAAAGAACAAGAAGCAAGTTAAGGGTTTTTCCCCACTTTTTGTACGAAAGGTGGGGAAACTTTTGCGGTTCAAAGATTTTTTTACACCATACCGTATAAGACCCAATTTTTTCTTAAATACACGTCAGATATCGTGCACAAAATGCAAAGCATTTTGAAGACAAACAACAGGAGTCTGCATGGAAACATCTTCATCATCGCCAAAAATCGTTATAAAACATGTTCATGTAGGCAAACAAGAAATGCCCCTCATGTCAGTGAGAGAGGTGGTCATGTTTCCACGTGCCATCATGCCCCTTTTTGTGGGCCGTGAAGCCTCTGTCCGCGCCATTGAAGCCGGTCACAGTGACTATGATAAAAAAATATTCTTAGTGGCACAAAAAGAGCCCGACACTGAAAAACCCGAAGCAGATGAGCTCTATACCATGGGTGTTGTTTGTCGTATTTTACAAGTATTACGACTCCCTGACGGAACAATTAAAGTTCTCTTTGAAGGACTGTACAGAGCCACATGGGAAACCATTAGCGAAGAGGAACCCTTTGGGGACAAAGCTTTCCCTTGTGTATTCACCAATCCTGTGCCCGAAACCCAAACCACCAGCGAAGATGCCAAGGCCATTATGCAGGCCATGCATGATTCTCTTAATAAGTATTCTAAAATAAACAAGAAAATCACCCAAGAGGTCTTTGCGGCCATTACTTCCCTACAAGATCCGGGAAAATTTGCTGACGCCATTATTCCACATCTCAAATCAGAATATCGCAAAAAACAAGAAGCACTTGAGCTGGAAAATCCCATAGAACGTCTTGAAAAAGCATATGAATTATTGCTGGAAGAAATTGCTCTTTCCTCAGTAGAAAAACGCATCAAAGATCGCGTACGTACCCAAATGGAGAAAAATCAGCGAGATTACTACCTTAATGAGCAAATAAAAGCCATTAACAAAGAAATGGGACGCGACGATGACCCGCAAGCAGAGCTTGTGGAAATGGAGCATGCCTTCAAAGAGCGCCCCATGCCCGAAGAAGCAAGGGAAAAAGCTCTACACTCTTTGCGTAAGCTCAAAGGCATGTCTACCTCTTCTGCTGAATATACGGTACTGCGTAACTATGTGGATTGGCTCATGGATTTACCGTGGGACACCCTCAAAGATGTGGATATGGACATCCAAAATGCCAGAGAAATTCTTGACAATGACCACTTTGGGCTTGAAAAACCCAAAGAGCGCATCTTAGAATATTTAGCCGTACAAAAGCTTTCGGGCGCCCTTAAAGGCCCCATCCTTTGCCTTGTGGGCCCTCCTGGGGTTGGTAAAACATCCCTTGCCAAATCCGTAGCCACCGCCACCGGACGTGACTTTGTGCGCCTCTCCCTTGGTGGCGTACGCGACGAAGCAGAAATTCGCGGTCACAGACGCACCTATGTAGGAGCATTACCGGGCAAGATATTGCAATCATTAAAAAGAGTTAAATTTAATAACCCCCTCTTTTGCCTCGATGAAATTGACAAAATGAGCGCAGACTTTAGGGGAGATCCTGCCGCGGCCTTATTGGAAGTGCTCGACCCAGAACAAAACAGTACTTTTATGGATCACTATCTAGATTTAGATTATGATTTATCAAAGATTTTCTTTATCACTACTGCCAATTCTTTGCATACCATCCCTGCGCCGCTGCAAGATCGTATGGAAATTATTGAACTAAACAGCTATTTAGAAACAGAAAAATTGCACATTGGTCGTCAATTTCTCTTACCAAAGCAACTCGTAGATCACGGCCTTAAAGAAGAAAATCTTCAGCTCACCGATGATGGCATCATCCATATGATTCGTAACTATACACGTGAAGCCGGTGTGCGTAATCTTGAGCGCGAAATAGCCGCTCTTTGCCGTAAAACTGCCATTAAAT
>CAYJHU010000311.1:0-2507 GCA_964369655.1 uncultured Desulfovibrionaceae bacterium
CGCTAGAGGGAGGCGAAACTGGTTGATACCCCCCCCCACTATTAGAGGGAGGCATAGATGTGGGAGGCTGAGTTGGCAAAGAGCCACGACCAGTACTGTCACTAGAAGAAGGCCCCTGCGGTAATGCCATTTGCCGCAACGACTGGAGCGAACCTGGCGTTCCTAATTTTTCCTCGTTCATCTTTTCTTGTATTATTCTGAGCTGTTGTGCATAGCCTAACCTACTCTGAAATCCCATAGCATTTGTTAAAGCAAATGTCGCTGCGCCGCCACTCACTTCTCTTATGCTGTCGTCGTTTGTGGTTATAAGATATCCACCTAAATCACTTTTATATATACTTGTAACAAAAGAACTTCCCTTTAAACTATCAAAATTTTCCTCTACTTGTTCGGCGCTAACGGTTCCATGCGGCACAAAAATATCCTTCGCCAAGCTCTGCTCAAGCCCCAAGGAGCTCAATACCCCTGTGCCTTGCTTTGCGCCAAAGCTTATGGGCAGAGTGAAAAGACAGGCTAACAATACAATGAAAGCAATGTAACAAGATTTTTTTGACTTTACGCGTTCCATGGTGCAAATATGTGCCATAGAGGCCTCCTTTATGATAGTTTTTATTGATGTGCTTAGATAGTGTCGTCAAATGCACCTTTTTGGTTTTCTCTACGTCAGATTTCACAAACTTTTTCGGTCATGTATGTCTCTATGCACTCCCTCAAAGCTTGTTCATCTTCCTTGATAAGATTCAAAAATTCACAATTTAACGACACTACCTAGTGCTTTGTGATGGAAGCATGATATATATTAATACATCTTAATTCACATACAATACCCAAACTGTCAAGAGCGAGTTGTAATATACACTAATTATACAGCATACCTCCACTGCCACCTACAGCAAATAAATTTATTTTTTGTTTTACCCTTGCCAAAGTTCAAAGCGGTATTACATTATAAATAAGCAGATGAGCTTTAGCTCTTCTACACAGACCTTCCTTTTTTAACCCTGTGTGGTACCCATGAGGCCACTACAGGTCGCGGTAAATATCATAACTAAGCCTCACGTTTTTTTCCTTGGTTATCTTTTACATTTTCCAACAAACACTACTGCTTGTGAGTTATCACAAGTGAGCTTTACGTACATCCAGTGTCCTAGGCGTTTTTGGTCTGCTAACATTTTAATGGTTACAAAGTACTGTTTGCTTTTTGCAAATAAAGTACCGTGTCACAGGCAGTTACATTTACTCTTTGTTTGATTGTATCAGCTTACAGGTTTTTGCATTTGCACTACACACTTTAACAGCGTCAGATGGATTGGTTTTGCAATATTGCCCTTGAACCTTTAAATGGCTTATGTTTACCGACGTCCTCAGGTTTAAGAGTGCATTATTAATAGGGCGTAGTAATGAAGCTGAATTGGATTTTGCCTTGATAGATATGAAGATCATGGGATGAAGTCTATCACCTCCTCAAACCTTTTATGGTGTCATTGGCGAGTTTTATAATAAGCTGTTTTTTGAGGAAATGTAATTTATCACTAACCTTTAATCGCACTCCTGCGGGACTATACCGCATGCGAGTAAGCATGGAAGCGTTTAATGTTTGAACCTAACTCCAACGCGTAGCCCCCCTCTTCTTTCAAGAATTGGGGGGCTCAGTTATTTGTGCCGCTAGCACAGCTTGCGCTTAGCGCGTTGCATTAGGTTACAATATTAAAAAATCCGAGTAGCGTATTTGTCCTATCGCTAAAACTACTCTTAAAGCGCGTCATCAGTTCTAATTGTACATCTTCATTGTCAAGAACCTCACGCATCATGGTGTCATCTTGGTCAAGGCCAAGGTCAGACATGAGCGTCCCAAAATGATCATACAAATTTGTCCAAAGCTCTGCATACTTTTCCGGATCCTTTTCATAAGCATCACGATTAACGCTATCGGAGCTCTCCCCAAAGGTAAAACCCTCATCACTCTGCTGACTGCTCAGCCAATTGAGCATGTCGGTAAATTCTTCCGTATTGGGCAATCTCTTAGACGCCTTATCAAAGTACAGCTCACTTTCTGTTTTAATGGTGGTTAAGTTTTGCTTATAGCGCAGCTCGTCCAAAAGCTCGATGGCTTCTTCAGATATTGTTACAGAATCACTAGCCACAGAATCACTAGTGGAGGAAGTCCCCGAAAAAACAGAACTTAAACTTGTGCTCGCCGCACTGGAATATGGATTTAATAATGAAATATTACTCATAATGGCTCCGTATAAACACTGCGCAGAAATAATAATTCTGCCACAGGCAAGCTTTTTGGATATTTTTTCTAAAAGCTTTGCAAGTTTTGTTCCTACGTTTTAAGGAAAAGCTTTCCCATACTCTTATTCATCGGCCATTTACTTTAAAAATTTAGAGCAAAAAAAGGACGAAGAGGAGATTTTTTTTGGGAGGCGCTGCATTTTACTATACAGATGCTTGGTCGTGCGTCCTGCACGACACAAGCTATCGCAAACGTCGGCTGCGTCGGA
>CAYJHU010000312.1:0-2495 GCA_964369655.1 uncultured Desulfovibrionaceae bacterium
GTGGCAAAGCATGGCAATCGCTCAGCCACCAGTAAGTGCGGCTCGGCCGATGTTTTGGAAGCTCTTGGGGTGAATATTCAAATTTCACCCGAAAAAAGTGCCAAACTTTTAGAAAAAATCGGCATGTGCTTTATGTTTGCGCAAAACTATCACCTTGCCATGAAGTATGTGGCGCCTATTCGGCGCGAGCTTAATATCCGCACGGTTTTTAATATTCTTGGCCCTTTGACCAATCCTGCCGGCGCCAGCATGCAACTGCTTGGCGTCTACGAAGAGGAATTGGTGGAGCCCATTGCCAAGGTTTTATGCAATTTAGGCGTAAAAAATGCCATGGTTGTGTACGGACGCGACAAGCTGGATGAAATTTCCATTTGCGCGGAAACCTTTGTGTGTGAAGTAAAAAATGGCTGGGTGAAATCCTCTGTCATTACGCCGGAAAGCCTTGGCTTTGTGCGCGCACAGCCGCAAGATCTACAAGGCGGCGACGCCCAGCACAATGCGCAAATTATTCGAGAAATTTTAAGCGGCGCCACAGGAGCCAAAACCGATGCCGTGATACTTAATGCCGCCGCGGCTTTGTATGTGGCAAAATCACTCCCCTTGGCTGAAGCCATAGAACAAATACGAGACATTATCGCCAGCGGAAAAGGTTTGGCGCAATTACAAAACTTTATTCGCTTATCCAACGAGATATAAACGAGGTGTAAAATGAAAAAAGAACATTTTTTAGATACAATAGTACAAGCCACGGAAAAACGTATGCAAAACGTACAGGATAATTTTACTTTTCCCTTCCATGCGGCTTTGGCCAGTGAAGGCTTATCCTATATTTGTGAGGTAAAAAAGGCCTCCCCCTCTAAAGGACTCATAGCGCCCAACTTTGCCCCCGTGGACATTGCAAAGGAATATGAAACAGCAGGCGCTGCGGCCATTTCCGTGCTCACGGAACCGCAATTCTTTCTGGGAAGCGGCGAGTATTTGCAAAATATCTCTGCACAGGTGGCTTTGCCCACTTTGCGCAAGGATTTTATCCTGCACCCTTATCAAATTTATGAAGCCAAAATATGGGGTGCCTCTGCCGTATTGCTCATAGCAGAACTCTTAGATGCCAAACCTTTACAAGAATATATTGCTCTTATTGAAGCCTTTGGCATGTCGGCCTTGGTGGAAAGCCATAGCTATGACATGTTGCAAAAATCCCTTGATTGCGGCGCGCGCATTGTGGGGGTAAACAATAGAAATTTAAAAACTTTTGAAGTGGATATCCGAACCTGCCTTGAGCTGCGCAAACATGTGCCCCCTACTGTTTTGTATGTGGCAGAAAGCGGCATACGCACGCGCGAGGACATTCAATTATTAGAAGAACATGACATGGACGCCGTGCTCATAGGCGAAAGCCTCATGCGCAGTGAAGATAAGTGCAAAATGCTGCAAAGCTTGCGAGGGCTCGCATGAAAATAAAAATTTGTGGTTTGAGCAGGGAGTGCGATGTGGATTTTGTCAACGCGGCCCTGCCCGACTATGTGGGATTTGTCTTTGCCAAAAGCCGCCGCCAAGTGAGCTTTGAACAGGCAAAAATACTTAAAAACAGCCTTGATAACAGGATTAAGGCCGTGGGCGTTTTTGTTGATGCGCCTTTGAATGTAATGCAAGAGGCCGTGGCAGAGGACATTGTGGATATATTACAATTACATGGGCAAGAAGACATGACTCTCTTACAGGCATGTAAAAAATCCATGCCAAACACTACAATTATTAAAGCTTTACAGGCACATGAAGCCATACCGCAGCTGGCGGACTATGTGCTTTTTGATGCACCCAAGGCCGGCGGTGGAGAAATTTTTGACTGGTCACTATTGCCCAAAACGCAAAAAGCCTTTTTTCTCGCGGGAGGCATTAACCTACAAAATATTGAACAGGCCATGCGCCACAATCCCTATGCTGTGGATATTTCCAGCGGCGCCGAAATGCAGGGATTTAAAGATAAACATCTCATTGAACAACTTGTAAGGAAGGTACGTTATGCAAATAAATAAAGGAAGATACGGAATACATGGAGGACAGTTCATTCCCGAAACCCTCATGAATGCCATTTTAGAATTGGAGGCAGCCTACGCCCATTATAAGGAGGATGCAAAATTCAACGCAGAGCTGAGTTCTTTGCTTAATGACTATGCGGGGCGTCCGTCGCGCTTGTACTTTGCCAAAAAAATGAGCGCAGACCTTGGCGGAGCAAAAATATACTTCAAAAGAGAGGACTTAAATCACACTGGCTCACACAAAATTAACAATGTTTTAGGGCAAGTGTTACTGGCCAAAAAAATGGGCAAAACACGCATCATTGCCGAAACAGGCGCAGGCCAACACGGCGTAGCCACAGCCACGGCGGCGGCACTACTCGGGCTTGAGTGTGAAATTTTCATGGGGCAGGAAGACGTCAAGCGCCAAGCGCTCAATGTATATCGCATGGAGCTTTTGGGGGCCAAGGTTCATGC
>CAYJHU010000313.1:0-2493 GCA_964369655.1 uncultured Desulfovibrionaceae bacterium
TTCAAGTGTCGGCTAGCGAAATTTTTCTGGAAGAAAAATTTCTCACGGCGTAAAAATTCCTTTTGGAAATCTTTATACGACGTTTTTCAACAAGTTGTAAAAACGTCGCCTTAGTTCCTTACTTATTGTGCGGAGCCTTTAATTATTGTTTTTATACGTTTTATACCTTCTATAAATCCAATATCCTAGTGAAAGAGAAAGCACATAAAGCACTATGCTGATAAAAAGTTCTTTATCTCCGCCAAGTTTAAGTCCGCTTCCCATAGAGGCAAAAATAAAGTTTTGCACCGTAAAGCCCAGGAAAGAGCCACCTAAGAATGCATGGGCAGGAATGGGGCTTATGCCAGCAAGGAAATTAGTTAAAAAATTACTGCCGAGTGGAATAATGCGTACGGTAAGGGTGAGCAAAAAGGGAGACTGACAAATAAAATCTGTAAAATTTTGAATTTTATGCCCATATTTTTCTTGTAGCCATTTTTGACCCAAAAAGCGTGCATAACAAAAACAAAGTGTGCACGAAAGCGCGGTGCCAATGGTTGCAAACAATGTTCCGCCAAACATTCCAAAGACATATCCACCAAGTAAGGCACAAATTTGCCGTGGAACCCCCATGGCGGTTAGCAAAGCTACAAGTCCCACATAGATACAGATGCCTTGTAATCCTGAATGGCGAACATAAGTGTCCATCCATTCCTTATCCATACTTTGTGTAATGTCAAAAACATAGAGCAATATAAATATGCTAAGCGCGTAAATACATAAGGAAAATATTCGCAGCAGGGAAATCTTAGTCATTTTTCTTTCTTAGGCAAAAGTGTAAAAATAGCAGCAGAATCTGCCCAATAAAAAGCGTAAGGTCCTTGTCCATAAAGGCCACAATGCTAATGCATGCTACGCCAAGGCATGGAATTATAAAAGAAATATTCGGCTTAAAAAGAAAAAAAGCTTGTAGGAGTATGCCTGCACTCAATAAAATCGGCCCATAGTACATATTCCATTGTAAAATAAAGTCCATGGCTAAGGGTATAATAGAGATAAAAAAGCATTGCAAATTTAAAAAGGGTGATTATACTTTTGGGCACTGCTAAATGAAGGGAATGCTTCTGATAGTCTGTCACTTTGTATCTGTAATGATTTACAAAAGGCTTAAAGATGAATTCTTGATTAAGCAAAGATCTTGATTTTATGAGGTGTTTCATGATTACTCTTACTCCGCGTGAAGTTGTTTCAGAGCTGGATAAATATATAATCGGTCAGGAGCAGGCCAAGCGCATGGTGGCCGTTGCCGTTCGTAATCGCTGGCGGCGTAATCAGCTCCCCCCAGAGCTACGCGATGAGGTTGCCCCAAAAAATATTATTATGATGGGCCCCACCGGCGTTGGCAAAACTGAAATTGCTCGCCGCCTTGCAAAATTGTGCGCCGTCCCCTTTGTGAAGGTGGAGGCTACTAAATTTACCGAAGTGGGTTATGTGGGGCGTGATGTGGAATCCATGGTGCGAGATCTTATGGAAATCAGCATTAAGCTTGTGCGCGAAGAGGAAAACATCCGTGTTAAAGCAGCAGCAGAAGCGGCGGCAGAATCTCGTTTATTGGATTTGCTCTTGCCGGCTTCCTTTGGGATGGACAGTAGTCGCGATTCTACGCGTGAAAAATTACGCCAACAATTTCGCCAAGGTTTTATGGATGATAGGGAAGTGGAAATGGAAGTGCTGGAGCAGGCCGGTCCGAGCATTGATATTTTTGCCATACCCGGCATGGAAAGCATGGGCTCACAAATGAAAGATATGTTTGGCAAAGCCTTTCCGCCAAAGCCTAAGAGGCGTAAGATGAAGATAGGGCAGGCCTTTACCGTACTTGTTCAGGAAGAATCTGCAAAGCTTGTGGACGAAGATGCGCTTATGGAGCGCGCTAGAGAACGAGTGGAAAATGGCGGTATTATCTTTATTGATGAGATTGATAAAATCGCAAGCACTTCCTCTCAGCGCTCATCAGATATCTCGCGTGAAGGCGTGCAGCGTGATTTGCTTCCCATTGTGGAGGGTAGTGTGGTTAACACTAAGTACGGTATGATTCGTACCGATCATGTGCTCTTCATTGCGGCAGGGGCTTTTCACTTTAGCAAGCCTTCTGATCTTATTCCAGAGTTGCAGGGGCGTTTTCCCCTAAGGGTTGAATTGCAGGCTCTTGGAAAAGATGAATTTTTACGAATATTAACAGAGCCGGACAACGCGCTGACTCGTCAATATGCCGCCCTCTTAAATACAGAACAGGTGAATATTGAATATACTGACGATGGCCTTGAAGAGATAGCCGCCTTTGCTGAACAAACCAATAATGAAACAGAAAATATTGGTGCCCGTCGCCTCTATACCATTATGGAAAAAATCCTCGCTGAGATTTCTTTTGAAGCGCCGGATAAACCCGGAACCAAGGTGCTTGTGGACCAAGACTATGTGCGCAAACACCTTGAAGATGTACGCGAGGATAAGGAT
>CAYJHU010000314.1:0-2489 GCA_964369655.1 uncultured Desulfovibrionaceae bacterium
GCGCAAAAAATCTTAAAATTTCATCACCAAAATCAAAACGTTCCATCCGTTTTTTTGCCATCAGAAAGACTTAGGTTCCGCTGGTAAGCCCCTCAAAGGAAGCAAAAAAACGGAACTAGCTGAAGTGAACCCCCGCGCTTCGCAAGGCTCAGCGCACCCCCTTATTGTGCTTTCGCACAAGGGGGAAGGTGGCTTACGCCCTTGTGGATAAAAAAGCACGTTACTTACGAAGTAAGTAACGTGCTTTATAGAAGTTTTTGCGGGGGGGTATGGGGGGAGGCTTTTTTCAAAAAGCCCACCCCCCATAAAATAAAATATTAATGCGATCTATTCTTTTGCATTCTATCGCGCAAATAAATGGCAAAGACGTTCATGCCAAGTACAAGTAGAATGAGCACCAGCGCCGTGCCGTATTGCAAGGGGCGGGTTTTTTCGATTTCTGTTCCGGCTGTTGCCAGTACGTACATATGGTAGGGTAGGGCCATGACGGAGCTAAAGACCGAATCGGGATCTTTGGGTGTATAGAATACTGCTGCCGTAAACATGATGGCCGCGGTTTCGCCGGCTGCACGTGAGAGGCCCAAAATAGCGCCGGTGAGCATGCCGGGGGTAGCGGCTGGCAATACTACTCGAGAGATGGTTTGCCATTTAGTGGCGCCAAGGGCGAGGGATGCTTCGCGATAGGTATCTGGAACTGTGCGCAGGGCTTCTTCTGCTGTGCCAATAATCACAGGCAGGGTGAGTACTGCAAGGGTGAGTATACCGGCAAGTAGACTTACGCCCATACCTAGGAAGGTTACAAAGAAGGCCAAGCCAAATAGGCCAAAGACGACTGAGGGTACGCCTGCAAGATTGTTGACCCCAAGGCGAATATAGCGCGCAAAAGCGGTGCGCCCTGCATATTCATGTAGGTAGATGGCTGAGGCCACACCTAGGGGAAAGGCAATAATGAGCGAACCAAGTGCCAATAAAAATGTACCTAAAATACAAGGCCATATGCCGCCTTCGGTCATCATATTACGTGGTGCTTCGGTCAAAAATTCCCATGATAAGGCGGGAAGTCCTTGGCCTGCAAGGAAGGCGCAGAGGATAACTAAAGCCGAAACGTTCACAAAGGCCGCAAGGCGTAAGATACCAAACATAAAACCTTGGCGCTTCATGCGCGAAGAGCTGGATTGAAAAATCATTTGGCCTCCTACAAGCTCGAAGAGCCCACTTGCTTATGCTTTTCGGCAATATGCTGGGCAATCATGTTAAAACAAAGAGTGAAAAGAAACAGCACCATACCAATGGCAAAGAGTGCATAATAGTGCTCACCACGATATGGGGCTTCGGCCATTTCTGCGGCAATGGAGGCAGGCATGGGGCGTATGGGGTCAAAAATGGAGGTAGGGAACATGCCCGCTCCACCGGCTACCATAAGCACAACCATAGTCTCACCAATGGCGCGGCTCATACCAAGCATGATGGCAGTACCAATGCCTGAAAGGGCGGCCGGAACCACAACCTTAACCGTAGTTTCCCAGCGAGTAGCACCAAGAGCCAGCGAAGCCTCACGCAAGGAGCGTGGCACGGCAAAGAGGGCATCTTCTGCTACGGAGCAGATTGTTGGTACAGACATGAAGGCGAGCATAAGGCTAGCATTAAAAAGATTAAGCCCGGTGGCTATGCCAAAGGCGTCTTGTAAGAGGGGTGCAACAACCACCATACCGAAAAAGCCGATAACCACCGAGGGGAGCGCGGCAAGCAACTCTACAAAGGGCTTGACTATGCGGCGCACGGGACTTGAAGCAATTTCAGTTAAATAAGCCGCAGTCATTACTCCAAGAGGGACAGCAATGAGTGAGGCCAAAATGGTTACCGCGAGGGAACCGACAAGAAGCGGTGCAATACCAAAATCTGGTGGGTCAGAAGTAGGATACCAAAATTCCCCAAACAGAAAATCTGTTACGGAGACTATGCTAAAAATTGGGAGCCCTTCATAAAACAAAAAAAGCATGATTCCTAAAAGGGAAACAAGCGAAAAAGTGGCTGCCGTCGCCAATGACCAATTGATGAGTTTTTCTTTCATGCATTAACCTTAAAATAAAGACTGCCCCCTTGCTTTAACTAGAAAGCAAGGGGGTGTAATTTATATTTTTATTTACTTAAAGGGATGAAGCCCACTTCTTTTACAAGCTTTTGACCGTCTGCGCCGAGCACATAGTCAATGAAGCCTTTGGTAGCACCGGCAGGAGCGCCATTGGTGAACAGATAAAGTTCACGTGCGATGGGCCAAGAGCCGGAAAGTGCAGTTTCAGGAGTGGCAAGTAAGCCGCCAATGCTGAGCACTTTGGTGCTGTCATTTACATAACCAAAGCCAATGTAGCCAATGGCAAGGGGATTTTTTGCAACAGCTTGCACAACAGCGCCGCTGGAAGCTTGCAATAAAGCAGAAGGAGCTACGCGATCTTTGCCAAGAATTTTTTCTTGCCAAGTTTCGTAGGTAC
>CAYJHU010000315.1:0-2480 GCA_964369655.1 uncultured Desulfovibrionaceae bacterium
CAAGATTATATCGCTAGTTTTTATCTAAAATATTTTCTGGGGGAAACTTTTTTGAAAAAAAGTTTCCCCCAGACCCGCTTTGCTCTCGATTTGCGTAAAACTCGCAAGCTCGTTAACGCAAACGCTTCGCGCCCGTTGGGTCGGCCTTCAAAAAACTTTCATGCGAATTTTCCTTCCGGAAAATTCGGACACCTATTAAACTATTTTTTCTAAAATAACTAACTATTTAATCATAAAAATCCCCGGCATTTTCAACTTGTTGAAAATGCCGTATAAGGGTTTCCAAAGGGGTTTAACCCCTTTGGCGGAGGGTTTGGGAGGCAGCGCCTCCCAAAAAGAATCATACTCAATTTTATGGCGTGACTATACTTTTTACATGCGCATACTGCATATCTTTGGCCTTATGCAAAATATCTTGCGCGACACTTTGGCATTTTTTACATACCTTTCGAGGTAAGAGCACGCATAAGCTCTTGCCCATATGCGCAGGCTTACTCTCTGTGCAAGTCAGCCCTGCGCACTGCTCACATATGAGTGTTTTTTCCTGCTGAACATCTCGTAAGTTATCAGTATCATAATACACATGACGGTCACGCACCCACCAAGTGCCATGAGCATCGTGAACTTCTTTACCTTCAAAGGGGCGCGATGGTGGATTATGATAGATATCAAGTGTTTCTTGACAAAGCTGTTCTATATAGGATGTTACTGCATCATCTTGCTTTTGGCATTGCTTGTTCCACTGCGGCTCATAAATATCATCATATTTCTTTCCTGCAAGGGCAAGGCAAATGGCAAGATTCACATAGGGCAATGCTCCGCGGATGGCATACCCACCTTCAAGCACAGCAATGTTCGGCTGTAAAAACTCGGTGAGCTTGGCATAACCTTGAGCAGTTAGGCGCATATTTGCAAGCGGATCAGTAAAGTGATTATCTTGCCCCGCGGAATTTATAATTAAATGCGGCTTAAAGTGAGCTAAAATAGGCAACACAGCCTGCTCAATGGTATAGAGATAGCCGGCATCTCCGGTGTGCGGAGGTAGGGGAATGTTAATGGTTTTGCCAAGGGCGCCTATACCACCGCATTCATAACTAAAACCTGTACCCGGATAGAGGGTACGCCCATCTTGATGTAAAGATATAAAAAGCGTGTCCGGATCATTCCAAAAAATATCTTGGCTCCCATCGCCGTGATGGCAATCGGTATCCACCACGGCAATGCGCAGCGTTTCGCCTTTTTTGCACAGTTTTTGGCTATAATGGGCTCGAATATAATCAAGCATGACAGCTTCCATATTCACATTGCAAAAACCGCGATTGCCATAACTAATGCGCATGGCATGGTGCCCGGGCGGACGCACCAAGGCAAAGGCTTTTTTGCAGGCTGGTTCATCCCCATCAAGCACAAGCTTTGCTGCACTGATGGCACCGCCTGCACAAGCTAAGTGTGAGTCGGTACAGACTTTTTCCACCTGCGGCAAGCAAAAGTGCGTGCGTTCAATGTCAGCATAACTGGCAAGATTTGGGCGATATTCTTTAATGCCCTGCATATCAAAAAGCCCTTCTTCGCGCAATTGATCCTGAGTATAGAGCAAACGCTCCTCCCTTTCAGGATGCGTTGGCGAAATAGCCCAATCAAAAGCCGGAAAGAAGATTATCCCCAAATCATTGGCAGGTTGCACGCTCTTACTCCCTATTCTTCATCGTCGTCATCGTCTGCATTATCAAAAATATCAGCCGCATACCTTGGATTACTTACCACTTGCGAAAACTGACTTAAAGCTTGCACAAAGGCCATATTGGTGCTGGCTTGTGCTATAAAGAGCACTTCATCTGCATCTTGCATAACAAAAAGCCCGCCGGCATCTTTGGAATTACGATACGAGGCACACCACACTTCGCCATAGCGTCCAAGAAAGAGATGCTCCTTCCAATTTTTGGGCGGATTAGCTTCACTATCCAAAGTAATTGGGCAACTTGCTTTCAGCTGGTATTCAAGTTCTTTTCCCGTCCAATTGATTGTATAAAATTCGTGTGACATTTTTTACCTCACTGCTAAAACGTTAATAATTAAAGCATTATTTTCTTATAAATACTTAGCTCTATTTTCCTGCCTCTAAAGATTACACACTTAGAACATGAAAGCAATATCCGTTATTTCACAGAATTGAGACCTCTGCACAATTATTTTCAAATATAACTTTGCCAGTAAAACTTTAGAATTCGCTTAAAGTCTAAAATCAAACGTGCAGAGGTAAAGGCACGAAAATCAATCGTTTATCGGCGCAAATAAATTGCGCCTACTTTTGATTTTCGGTCGCACAAACTAGCGTTTATGCTCCATGAGACCCTGCACAATGAATTATGCAGAGGTCTCGAATTTTATTACTCATTACGCCATTCCAATAAAGGAACTATTGCTCGAACTTGCACCGTCTAATTTTCAATTTATTGAAAATTAGATGCATAAGGGTTTCC
>CAYJHU010000316.1:0-2478 GCA_964369655.1 uncultured Desulfovibrionaceae bacterium
GACGTTTGCGATAGCTTGTGTCGTGCATAGCGCACGACCAAGCGTTATCTATGAAGAGCCGCGCTCAGGCGAGATTGCAATTGCTTTTTTAGGGTTTCACGTAGTTGTGAGGTTGAGCTGTCGTGGCGCTCCACACAGTAAAAATTATGCGTAAAGCGCACGTCCTTAATGGCAACTGCAAACAGCATCCCATGATTTATTTCAAGCTCCACGCTGTGCGGTGAAACGCAGGTAAGTGTGTCAGGATTTTGCAGAACATGCTTAATGGCATCGGTATGTGCCAGCTCCAAAAAGCGCTTAGGCTGCAAGTTAAGTGAATTCAAGATACGAAAAAAATCTTCGCGCGTGCCTGAGCCTACTTCTCGAATAAGCCAAAAATATTCCATCAATTCTTCAATATTATGAGCTTTTTCTGCAAGGGTCTTATCGGCTGTTACGATGATTAACTCCTCACTGCCCATGAAGGAAACGTGCAAATCAGTTTCCGTTACATCCCCTTCCACAAAGCCAATATCAAGCTTTGCACTTTCGACTTTTCGTACAATTTCGCGGGTATTATCATAGTGACAGTCAAGCTCCACCTGCGGAAATGTTTTTTTGAAATTGTACAGTATTTGTGGAAAAATCCAATTAATTAAAGTAGTAGATACGCCAAGTTTAATATTCCCCGCAAGTTCTTCCGTCTTGAATAAGGACAAAACCCCATTAAGCTTTTCATACAAAGGGTTTAAGCGTGTTTTGAGGAGCTTTCCCTTTTCATTAAGCTGTATACCTCGTCCCACCCGATCAAAAAGGCTAACCCCAATTTCCTCCTCAAGGTCGCGCAAGGTGCTAGAAATTGCAGCTTGAGTAACAAAAAGTTTGTGTGCAACATCATGCATATTGGGGGTGTGCGCTAAGGCCAAAAAAACTTCAATATATCGTAATTTCATTGTGACTTCCCTGTGTTAACTTGATCTTTGGCAGGCCGATATTAAAATGACTAGGGCAAAAAGAAAGAGTAATGCGAGCAAAGTACAGCTCACATTACTCTTATGAGCAAAAAGGCTTTCAGCACTTATGTGAGTCTTTGCTAAAAATATTTGCCACAGCGGTGATAATAGCCACTGCCAAAGCAGAAAGTGCAGTGATGAAGATAATTTTTGTTTGCATGTCCATACTAGCCTCCAAGGGGTTAAAGTTTGAATTCATTGCCAAAAGCCAGCCGTGCGTAGCGCAGGGTTAAAAATTTATAGAGAAAATCCATTTACTTATAAGATATCCGCCCACCAATAACCATATAGAAAGCAAACCCGCAAGAATAAAGGGTTTTGGGCCTACCGCGCGTACTTTGGCAAAGGATGTTTCCATGCCAAGGGCACACATGGCCATAGTGAGTAAAAAGGTGTCAAAGTCGTTAATATCTTGAACAATATTCTGAGGAACTACCCCAAGAGAGTTAATGCCAATGCATACGAGAAACAGAACAGCAAACCAAGGGAAAGAACGTGCATCATAAGAGCTACAGGTTTTTTCCACAGCGCGGCGTGATAGCCACCAGCCAAGGCAGATAAGCAAGGGAGCAATCATCATGACGCGCATCATCTTGACTATAATAGAAGTGTTGGCAGCTTCGGCACTGACGGCTTGGCCTGCGGCCACGGCATGGGCTACTTCATGCAGGGTGCCACCGGCAAACATACCGTATTCGGCAGCTGTCATGCCAAGCAAATTATTATTGTAAAGACTTGGGTAAATGAACATGGCAAGGGTTCCAAAAAGCACCACGGTACCAACGGCTACGCTGCTTTCGTGCGATTTGGCATTAACCACAGGCTCTGTGGCAAGCACAGCCGCCGCACCGCAAACGGAACTTCCGGCCGCGGTAAGGATTGCCAATTCCTTGGAAAGTCCAAAGCCTTTTATACCAAGCCATGAGCCGCCCAAAAAAGTCGTTGTGAGCATAATAGCGGCGACGAGCAAGCCATCCACACCCACCACAAAAACATCTTGGTAAGTTAGGCGAAAACCATACAATACAATAGCAATGCGCAATAAACCCTTAGAAGAAAAAACAATGCCCAAAATCCAATACACCGGCAAATGCAAGCGCAATGTGTTACCATACACCATGCCAAGCACAATGCCTACGATAAGCGGACTAATGCCAAGGGCGGCAATGTAATGCCACTGTGAAAATTGATAAGCCGCACCAGCAAAAAGACCCACAAAAAAAATGCCGTTGATAAGTTGGATATGGCGATCTGTAATTAACTGCAGTGGGTTCTTGACCAAGTTCATTATGTTCTCCTCTTGCTAAAAAGTTATGCACCATTGCTGTAAGGAGGTTATAGACATAGTGAAAAAATAATTACAAATGGAAAAAAATGATTATATTGAATAAAAAAAATTGTTATTTTAGGTGTTTGTCAGAATTTTCACAAGATAGAGCTTTGAGCGCGAAAAATGCCAACAATAACATCTCCGATATACCTTTGT
>CAYJHU010000317.1:0-2472 GCA_964369655.1 uncultured Desulfovibrionaceae bacterium
TTTCCAAAGGGGATTATCCCCTTTGGCGGTGGGTTTGGGAGGCAGAGCCTCCCAAATTAAAATACCGTGGTATTAGCAAAAATTAATAGCTTTATAATTTGCTTGATAGTGGAAAAGTTAGTAGCTAATATGATGAAATACTAAAATGATAATGAGGAAAAAAATGATAACTACCGACTTACATAATCATACTCTCTATTCTCATGGACGAAACACGCCTCGCGAAATGTGGCAATCAGCACAACAAAAAGGCATAGAACTTTTTGGCTTTTCGGAGCACTCGCCGCGTCCGCAAAATTATGATTACACCAATGAATATAGAGAACAGCTCAGTAAATATTTTCCTCAATATGTAGCAGAAGTGCAAGAGTTGCAAAGAGAATTTCCAAATCAAATTTTGCTTGGTATGGAAATGGACTGGATGGAAGCGGAGCTCGAATTCATCAAGGTAGCCATAAAGTCGTATGACTTTGATTATCTTATTGGCGCGGTGCATTTTTTGGAGCGCTGGGGCTATGATGATCAAGTTTCAGATTGGACAAGCCTTGCTAGCGATCATCGCCATGAGCATTATGCTCGATATTTTAAGACATTAAAGCGAATGGCAGAGAGCGGCCTTTTTAACATTGCAGCGCACCTTGACCTTATCAAGATTTTTTCCATTGATACCTTTAAGCTGTGGATAGATAAGCCAGCGCACCTTGCTTTGGTAGGTGAGGCTTTGCAGGCTGTAAAGGATAATGGTATGGCGCTAGAGATATCTTCTGCAGGCTTACGCAAATTATGTAAGGAAATCTATCCCTGTAAGCAAATTATGACTCTTGTAGCAGATATGCGCATTCCCATAACCTTTGCTTCCGATGCGCACAATGTTCAAGATGTTGCGGCGGATTTTGATGTGCTTGAGGCATATGCTCGTTCCTTTGGCTATAAGCATAGCGTGTGGTTTTGTAAAAACGTTATGTATGAGCGTGCTTTTTAATGCAAGACTCTGTATTAATAGACGTATCAAAAGTAAGCGTGACTTTGCGCCATACTGGGCTTTGCCATGAGGTTTTGCATGAGCTTGATTTTTGCCTAAGGCGCGGAGAACATGTGGTTATTGTGGGCGCCAATGGAGCAGGGAAGTCTACATTCTTACGCCTTTTGCGCGGTGAAGTTTGGGCTAGCAGTGGTCAGATTTATTGGAACTGTAAGGGGCAAAAAGAAAGTTCACCCATCATGGGACGGAGCATGACAAGCCTTGTATCAAGCGCCAAGCAAGAAGCCTATGTACGCTTTGAATGGCGCTTAAACGGCGAAGATATTTTGCTGACCGCTTTTTCCGACAGTGAGCTATTGCACTTTATCCCCGATGCAGAACAAAAAAAAGCTGTGCAAAATATGGCAGAACGCCTTAAAGTCACGCACCTTTTGCATCAAGAAGCCTGCACCCTCTCGCAAGGGCAATTGCGCATCTTACTGCTTGGCAGAGCCCTATTGCAAAAAGCGCCGGTACTCTTGCTCGATGAATTTTTAGATGGGCTTGATGTGGGTAAGCGCAATGAAATCATGAATATACTCAAGGATTGTGAGTGTACTATCGTACTCACTGCACATCGAGATAATTCCATTCCGGCATGGATAAAACACAGATTTTCTATGCAAAATGGGCGCTTGCAAAAATATGCGCTGACGGACTCTTCCTCAATAGTACAAAAGCACGTGCCAAAACAAGCAATCGCGTCGCCGTCCACAGGCGCTGATTCAATTCATACATTCATTGACATTCAAAATGCCACGGTCTTTATTAAGCGAAAACCCATCTTGCATGATATATCATTTCAATGGCGAAAAGGTGAGCATTGGTTTATTGCTGGGGAAAATGGTTCAGGCAAATCCACTTTTTTGCGTCTAGTGGGGGGAGAAGAATTTCCTGCCTTTGATGGCGGAAATGTGAGGCGTTCTTTTTTGAAATATGGAGAAAATGCCAAAGAACGAGCAGTTTTTGGCCGCGCCATCGGTCTATTGTCGGACAATAAGCAACAAACTTATGGTTATGATGTTACGGGCCTTGAGCTTGTGCTCTCTGGCTTAGATCAGGTGGAAGGGGTGTATCGCGAATACAGCGAGCAGGAATGCGTTAAGGCCCTTGCGCTTATGCAGTCATTTGCATTGCAAAGCCTAGAAACTCGCCGCATCCGCTCCTTGTCTACGGGGCAGTTACGGCGTTTGCTTTTTGCACGGCTTATGCTGGGGGAACCGGAGTTGGTGCTTTTGGATGAACCATTTTCCGGACTTGATCAAGCCTCCACTTGGCAAATTCGAGACTTATTTGAAGCTCAAGTAGAGCATGTGCATTTTATGCTGGTATCGCATTATGCTGAGGATTTGCTGGAGTGTATTAATAGGCAGGCGAGTATGCATTTAGGAAGATTAACAATCCGTTAAAGGCATTTGATAAAAGATGGATAAAAATTTGGGAGGCAAAGG
>CAYJHU010000318.1:0-2469 GCA_964369655.1 uncultured Desulfovibrionaceae bacterium
TGTAAATGCGGAAGATGCTCGCGTAAAAAAAGCCCCGTGCCTGAAATGCAACTGCCGGTACCAAAACCGACGACAAGCGCGTCGAGTTTTTGCTCCATCTGAGCTAAAATTTCTGGCCCCGTGGTAAGATAATGCGCTTCTACTGCGTATTTATTGGTAAATTGACTTGGCATAAAAGCATTTTCCGTGCGAGCAAGCAAATCTTTTGCCACATCCACAGCTCCTTGCATGCCCTCTTTTGCCGGCGTTAAAATAAGCCTCGCTCCATAAGCCTTAATTGTTTTTTGACGCTCGATACTCATACTTTCCGGCATGACAATGACGCATCCTAGTTTTTTTACCGCGGCAATCATAGCCAGCGCAATACCCGTATTACCGCTGGTAGGCTCTATAATGGTGCCACCTGCTTGTATTTTTTTTTGGGCAAAAGCCACACTAAGCATATGCATGGCTATGCGATCTTTTATGGAACCACCGGGATTACGGCTCTCAAGCTTCACCAAAATTTCACACGAAAAATTGTGCATGGAACGCAAAGCAATAAGCGGAGTATTACCAATATAATTGAGAATATTTTCTTGCATATGAGCTTTCTCCTTTAATTAAAACGAATAATTCTTCATAGCCCATTACCGCCATAAAGGAAAGCTTTGTACACAATATTTTTATCAATAATTTCAAGATATTTTAAAGTAATTTTCGCGCAAATCAAGCAATAGCGCAAAAAAATGCTTCCCTTTATTTTTCATTGAACGTATAAACAGTTTAGGACATTAAGATTGTTTTTAAGGGGAGCATTCTTAATGCACGGAAAAGCTTTTGGGTAGGAGTTTTTTTTGTTTGCCAACCTAATCCCTTATTTTTGCCAAAAGGAGTATATTGTGCCTCTTAGCTATTCACAAAAAGTATTCAAGAAGTTAAAAAAAGTAAGCCGTGGCCAGCGCGAATATCTGCAAGCTGTGGCTGAAGTTTTTGACTCCCTCGGACTTCTCTTAGAAAGTGACAGTAAATATCAAAACAACAACATCTTAGAGCGCATTGCGGAACCAGAACGCCAACTTACTTTCCGTGTATCTTGGACAGACGATAAGGGCCGAGTGCACGTGAACCGCGGCTATAGAGTGCAATTTAACTCTGCCCTTGGCCCCTACAAAGGTGGCTTACGTTTTCACCCAAGCGTAAACATCAGCATCTTAAAGTTTCTTGGCTTTGAGCAAATTTTCAAAAACAGCCTCACCGGCCTGATGCTTGGTGGCGGTAAGGGCGGCAGTGACTTTGATCCTAAAGGAAAAAGTGACGGCGAAATCATGCGCTTTTGCCAAGCTTACATGACCGAACTTTCCAAAATCATTGGTGACACAAGAGACGTACCTGCTGGCGACATTGGCGTTGGCGCACGCGAAGTTGGCTACATGTTTGGCCAATACAAGCGCTTAACATCAAAATTTGATGGCGTACTCACAGGCAAAGGACTCTTATGGGGTGGTTCTTTTGCACGCACCGAAGCTACCGGCTATGGTAGTGTATATTTTGCACAAAACATGCTCGATGCCATTGGCAAAGACATTAAGGGTGCTAGTGCCGCCGTTTCTGGCTCCGGTAACGTAGCCATTTATACTATTGAAAAATTACAACAATTGGGTGCAAAGGCCGTGACTGTTTCTGACTCACGTGGTTGCATCTATCAAAAATCCGGCATCAATCTTGAGGTGCTCAAGCAAGTGAAAGAAGTGGAAAGAGCTTCTTTAACTCGCTATGCAGAGTTATGTAAGGATGCAGAATATAAGCCAGTACGTGATTACGCAAAAGACACCAATGCCGTATGGCACGTGCCTTGCGACCTTGCTTTCCCATCTGCTACTCAAAATGAGCTCAACCTTGACGATGCTAAAGCCCTCTTGAAAAATGGCTGCTATTGCGTCAGCGAAGGTGCCAACATGCCTTCCACTCCGGAAGCTGTACACGCTTTCCTTAACGCAAAAATTGCCTACGGCCCTGGCAAATGCGCCAATGCCGGTGGTGTGGCCACCAGCCAGCTTGAAATGGCACAAAATGCCAGCATGCAGACTTGGACCTTTGAAGAAGTAGACGGCAAGCTTAGAAAGATCATGCATAATATCTTTACCTCTGCTAGCCAAACTGCCATTGAATTCAACCACAAGGGCGACTACGTGCTTGGCGGCAACATTGCAGGCTTCCGTAAAGTGGCCGATGCCATGATTCAACAAGGCGTTGTATAATCTAACTGTATTATGATGTGCCTTGGGGAAAGCTTTACTAATGTTTTCTCCAAAGCACAGCAAAATTTTCCCTTTAATAATAAAGCATTAAAAAAAACTTTTGTTTTTACGTTTTATTCCTTGACAGAACAATAAATTAAACATAGTTTGTCATCTCTGTTGTTGAAACAACAGCATGTCGCGGGGTGGAGCAGTTTGGTAGCTCGTCGGGCTCATAACCCGAAGGTCG
>CAYJHU010000319.1:0-2463 GCA_964369655.1 uncultured Desulfovibrionaceae bacterium
CGCGCTGCATAAAAACTACCGTCTTGTCATGTAATTTCGTTGCCGCAAGAGCTTGATTGTGGGGAAGCTTACGAGGCAGTGAAAAGTTTTTGGAAAAGAGAGGGGGTATGTGGGAGAGAAAGAACCTTTTTTCAAAAAGGTTTTTCTCTCCCCCACATAGATTTAAATGAATACCCATTGAGTTAATACAGCGCAAATACTGGTGATGACAAAGGTCAGCACAAAGGCATAGCCCATGACGGAGCTAAGGGCTTCTGGTTTGTCAATGGAGGCCGCAGCGCCGAAGAGCTTTGAGGGAGAAATGGCAGAAGCCAGCCCGCCGCCAATGCCGTTGGCCGTTGCAAGGGTAAGGGTAGAAACTCCAAGGGAAGCGCCGGCCGCCAAGTGTAATTTGGTGAACATGGCCACAGAAGATGATGCTGAGCCGCCAATAAAGCCTGCCAAAAGTCCAAGGAAAGGCGTTGCCGCAGGATAAAAAGAAGCAAAAAGTCCTGCGCCGCTATGGGCAAGGATGAGAATCATATTTTTGCTTTCGTTTAGAACCCAGTCAGCATTTTTTCCGGAGTGATTCATTACATAGGCAATGCAAAAATACACCATGGTAGCAAGCAGTGGGCGCCATGCTCTTTGCACGCCCTTGGAAACGATGGTAAAAGTTTGCCCACGCGGAATCTTTAAGAAGGGTAAGCAGACAAAAGTACTGATGAGCACCCAAGTGTAGGCTTGCCACAAAAGGCGTAATTTTTCTGGATTGCCGGGGATGATTTCTAAGGGCATGGACCATTCATTAAAGATTAGGTTAAAAAATGGTAGTGCCGGAGTATTCATAAGCAAGGAAAAAACCAAAAGTACTAGCCAAGGGGAGGCAGCACGCACGAGGCTGAATTTTTGCTCTGTGGCTAAATCTTTTTCGGTGAGCAGGCTTCTATCTTGTATAACGCCGCCGGTGACTTTGACATAGAGTAATAAAGCAAGAACAATGGCAAGGCCGGCAAAGATGGCGGTCACCGTCACAAGTCCGATTTTGGCAAGGCCAATGGCTATAAAGCCTGAACTTAAACCGGTGATGAGCGCAGGCCAAAAGCCGCGAAACATAAGAGAAAAACCGCCCACAATGTGCAAACAAGCAAAGGCCACAGCAACGGAAATGGTAGGCATAAAGGAGGCCAGCACAAGGCCTGCATCATGTAAGCTAGCGCCGGCAAAGTGCGCCATAATAACTGCAGGAATGCCGAGAAGCGCATACATACACAGGGCCACATAGCCAATGGCCGGCAATAAGATGGAGGCAGAAATACTATAGCCAAGCCCCATCAATAGTGGGGGAAAGATAGCCACCGAAGCTGCCCCAAGGCCGGTGAGCAAAATGCCAATGCCCACATTGATAAGTAACACCTGCACTGCTTGATGATGCGGTGTTAGAGTTTTGATGAGGGCAATAATACGCCCAAGGGCGCCACTTTCCGCCATAATAGTTACCTGCAAAATACTTGCAGCAATAACAAGTCCTACCGGTAAAGAACCAAGGCTACCTGCAAGCAAAACACTAGGGATGATACTAAAGGACGTGTCAAAGTAAAATACCGCCAAAGCGACTGTGACAATAAGTCCCCAAAATCCGGCAATATCAGCGCTGATTTTGCAAAAAATTAAGAGAATAAGCACTAAAAGTAGTGGGCTTAAGGTAATCAGAGATGAGGTAAGCATGGTCTTGCCTTTTCGTAAAAGTGTGGGTAAAGTGCCCTCAGTTTTATAAGGGAGCAATCGTTTTTATCATAACGAATTGCTTTCTTTAATAGAAATAACTTCAGATAGCAAGTATTAATTGTATACTTTTTTAGATGATTTACTATGTAAGGAAAATATATGGATATTGTGCTTTTTTTGGTGGATTTTGTCTTAAATATTGATAAACACCTTTTTGAATTGGTTGAGAATTACGGAATTTGGGTGTATGCCATTTTATTTTTAATAGTTTTTTGCGAGACCGGCCTTGTTATAACTCCATTTTTACCGGGAGATTCCTTGCTCTTTGCTACCGGAGTGGTAGCTGGTGCAGGATTGCTTGGTTATGTGGAAAGTATGGCTGTGCTTCTTGCAGCCGGTATCATCGGTGATGCTGTTAATTATAATATTGGGCGTTATGTGGGGCCATCTATTTTTAAGCGAGAAACACGCTTCATAAAGAAAGCGCATCTTCTTAAGGCCAATGAATTTTATGAAAAGCATGGGGGCAAAGCTATTATTTTGGCACGTTTTATCCCCATCGTGCGCACCTTTGCGCCCTTTGTGGCCGGTATTGCCCTCATGCGTCCGGCAAGTTTCTTGTTTTTCAACGTCACAGGTTGCATCATTTGGGTTGGCTCGCTTGTCAGTGTGGGCTACTTCTTAGGCAATACCCCCTTTGCGCGCGATAATTTTGGCGCCATCGTTTATGCTATTATTATTATTTCTGTCCTTCCG
>CAYJHU010000320.1:0-356 GCA_964369655.1 uncultured Desulfovibrionaceae bacterium
TTACACTATTATCAATATATTTCAGAGAAATACGTACTTTTTAAGGGGCGACTAATTTATAATTTTTTTGGGAAAGGGAGAGGGAAACTTTTGGCGCTAACAAAAGTTTCCCTCTCCCCTTCCCAACCCCCTCTTCTCTCCCTCCAAAACGCGCCAAAAGCTTTTCCCTTTCGGAAAAAGCTAGTTTTTTTCATTAGAAAAACACGTCTTTACATGATAATAAATGTAACAATAAAAAGTTTTTGAAAAAGGGTGGGGGTGTGGGGGGGGGGAAGAACCGTTTTTGAAAAATGTTTTTTCCGCCCCCACAAAAAAATATTTTAGAAAATTTTAATATTGGGGAAGAATTAGTTGTA
>CAYJHU010000320.1:366-2441 GCA_964369655.1 uncultured Desulfovibrionaceae bacterium
TGGGGGTGTGGGGGAGGGAAAGAACCTTTTTTCAAAAAGGTTTTTCCCTCCCCCACAAAAAAACTAAAAATTATTCAGATTGGGCAAGAATGAGTTCTACCTCATCAACGGTGAGGCCGGCATTTTTTGCAATTTGCTTGGCGCTGAGGCCACGTCCGTGTTGGTTGAGAATAAGCTCTCGTAAAAATTGAGGTGAGCGGGTGATGCCTTCGGCTTGAGCGACGAGGCGACGCAGTTCGTCGGCCCTGTCTTCCATGCGGGTGTCGAGGGTACGCAGTTCTGCTTGACGTTGTGCAAAGGTGGCCACGAGTTCTTTTTCAAGCTCAGCATTATGTTGCAGGCGTGCGAGCAGAATTTCTTGGTTAGCCTGAAGCTTTTGCACTAAGTCTTCCGAGCGGCGCAAGCGCACGAAGAAAAACAAGATGGCTACAAGCAAGATGAGTTCTACGGCCGTAAAAATGAGCACCATCCAGATGGAGAGCATAGAGTTTTCCTTCAATTAAAGCATTAAATTTTCATATTTAACAAATTTCCCACCAGTGGATCGGCGGAAACACTCACTTCATCTTGGTCATTATCTGGAGATTTTTTTTGGCGCTGCTCACGAGCAAATTGTCCCTTGTTGCCATTTTCATTAAAATCGTCGTTGGCAACGCGTGATTCTACGCTCGCATCTGTGGCTTGTACTTGATCTTGTTCAAGTTTTGCCATTTCTTGGGCAATAACACGGGACATGGCAAGGCTAGCTTCGGGGCCTGTGCTTGCATCGCTGGCCACGCGCGAAGTGAAGCCCATTTGGGCATATATCATACCTACGGTTGGATTAATTTGCATGGCGCGCCTCCTCAAGAGTTATAATCGCACGTCACTTTCCTTCGTAAAATAGTCCTTACTTCTATCTTCCTTTTATTTTCCGATATAGCTCTCAAATAACATATCGTCAATTTTTCCACTTACTAAATAGCCACTAAAGACCGAAGCCAAATCTTTTTTGATAGTTTTGACGTTGGTGTGGTCAATTAGGAAATGATATGGCTTATTTACTAAATAATAATATACCGCATCACGTAGCAAAATCATTTTATTTTGTGTTTCAAGTTGCAGCTTTTCACTCTTAGTGACAATGGCAAACTTGCTCACTAAGAACACTGTGCCACCCTTTCCGTCGGGAAGCGGTACCCAAAATGGCTCAAAAGAAATAAAAAAGTCAGTTGGTTTTGGAGGTTCAGTGGGCGCAGTTGGAACGCGCACAATTTCTGGCTCCACGGGAGGAGGCGGAGGAGGAGGCGGGGTGCGCAATACAAACCACCATAGAGCACCACCAGCAAGAGCAAGCACAACCACCGCAATGATGATAAGCTTGAGCTTGCTTTTGGGCTTTACTTCTTCCTCGCCCTCTTCGCTACTATCGCCTTCTGTCTCGGCAGGAAGATTTTCTTCCTGCTCTTCTGGTTCGTCATCGTCTAGAAAATCCGCACCCTCAAGGTCAAGAGCCACTTTTTCTTCGGAGGCTTCTTGCACCTCAAGCTCTAGGTCGTCTTGGGCGTCGCGGGTTTTTTCATCAACATTAGACATGACAGTTTCCTGTTTTGTGTTCTAGGTTATTATTGCTATATTCTAGAATGCAAAAATACTGCCAGCCTTGAAAGCAGATAAAAAGTGATAAAAATTATGCTAAAAAGCTGTAATTTTTATAAAAACAAATATTGTCCCTTATGGGAAAATTTTGTCAATTTTTTGCTTCAATGTGTCAGCGGTAAATGGTTTTACAATATAATTTGACACTTTTGCTTGCACAGCTTCAAGGATGTTTTCTTGCTGAGCTTCAGCAGTAACCATCAAGAAGGGGGTGTTGGCAAGTTTTTCGTCGGCGCGTACTTTGCGCAAAAGTTCAATGCCGGTCATTTGTGGCATATTCCAGTCAGAAACAATAAATTCAATCTTTTCACGCTGTAACACTTCCCAAGCGGTAGTTCCGTCGTCGGCTTCCACGACGTTGTTAAAGCCAAGCTGGCGAAGCACGTTACGCACTATGCGGCGCATGGTGGAAAAGTCGTCCACGATGAGCACGCGGA
>CAYJHU010000321.1:0-2431 GCA_964369655.1 uncultured Desulfovibrionaceae bacterium
GTGCCGGTAGCATCTTGGGTAAGGCTTTGGTCTATACGCAAAGCCACAGGCTCACCAGCATTCATTTGTCCGTCTATTAAGTGATTTTTAATGATTTTTTGTACTATATTCATAATCTTGCTCGTATATTAAAGTTAAATCAATTCACCCACACGTTGCCCAAAGGCCATGGTTCCAGCCACCTTAGCACCACTCATTTGCTTAGCTAAATCAATGGTGACAAAACGTTCATCAAGGGTTTTTTCGATGGCACTTCGAATACTTGTTGCCGCTAAAGGCCATTGCATATGCTCAAGCATCATGGCTGCGCTTAAAAGCAAACTACAAGGATTTGCCATATCTTTGCCGGCAATGGCAGGGGCTGTACCGTGGGTTGCCTCAAAAAAACTTAAATCATCAGAAGAGTTTACTCCAGGCGCCATACCAAGTCCGCCCACTTGAGCGGCCAGTGCATCGGAAAGATAATCTCCATTTAAATTCGGTGTGGCAATGACGTCAAAGTTTTCAGGATTTTGCAATGCTTCTTGGAACATGGCATCAGCAATGCGATCCTTAATCACAATACAGCCTGCCTTTTGATTATCTTCGGTGCATGTTTTTTCACCAAATTCTTCCTTAGCGACATCATAACCCCATTGGCGAAATCCACCTTCGGTAAACTTCATAATATTACCCTTATGCACCAAGGTTACATTTCGCTCTGCCCTAGAGCTTTCACTCTGCATGGCGTATTTGATGGCTGCACGCACTAGGCGCTTGGAGCGCATGGGGCTCATGGGTTTAATGCCAAGGGCGCTATCCGGATAAATATTTACACCAAAAGCTTCATGTAAAAAATCAGCTAATTTTTTGGCTTCTGGGCTTTGGCTGGCGTATTCAATACCGGCATAAACGTCTTCAGTGTTTTCTCTAAATACAGTCACATTAACCCGTTCAGGATGCTTCACAGGGCTTTCAATGCCTGCATAATGCTTTATGGGGCGCACACAAGCAAAAAGATCCAACACTTGCCTAAAGGTCACATTAAGGCTTCGCATGCCGGTACCAACAGGCGTACCTAAGGGGCCTTTAATGGCCACATGGGCTTTTTTCAAACTATCAAGCGTGGCTTCAGGCAAGGCAGTACCCACTTCTTTTAAGGCTTTTTCGCCTGCTAAGAGCTCCACCCAGTTGATGCTTGTGGCATATGATTTTTGCACTGCCGCATCAATTATGGGACGTGCAACTTGCCAAATTTCTGCCCCAATGCCATCACCTTCAATCCAGTAAACAGTATTATCTTTCATATATCACCCTTAAAGTAAAAGTTGAACTATGTATTTTTAAGCCTATGCTTGGTCATCTTCTTGCTCATAATGATGAGACTCTTCGGCCCTGAGCATTTGAGCGCGCTTCAATAATTCTTCCAATTGCATATCTGCACCAAGCACACCTTGGATATCATCATTGGCATCAGTCACAGTACAAGACACTGTTATAACCAATTTATTCGTAAACTGTGATTGATACACATCCATAATATGTAAACTGCCTGTCTTCATAGGCTCTTGAAACCATTCACGCATGGATAAATCAAAACCCACGTGTTGCACTTGATACTTTTCCTCATTGGCAGAATCATTAATGGCAGAGCACAGCAATTTACCTTTATTATCTGTAAGATATAAATATTGAATAAATTGATACTTTTCAATAAAGGCTTCTAGTGATTGCAACTTAGAAGCAGCATCATCTTGCAAGAGCATAGGATCGCGTGCTTTTTTAAGTAGGATACGTGAAGATAGCTTGCCGGCAAGACGCTTCATGGTGCCAAATTCAGACTCAAATAATTCTGGCATGTGGCATTGCACTAGGGCTAACATTTCATTGTGCGAAAATGAGGTATTTCGGCCGGTTTTTTCATAGGTGCTGACAATTTCGTCATAAATTGCACCGACCAATGGATTACGTTTATTAATTTTATTATTTTCATCAAGCTTAAAGGTATTGTTAATCCAATAAGCCACACCGGAACGCCCAGATTTATCTGTAATAATTATTGGTACGGAACGCCCGAGAATTTCCTGCGTATCAAAAATATTATATATTTCTTCACACTTACTTAAACCATCCACATGCACTCCTGCAGAGGTGGCATTAAAATCACGCCCTACAAAGGGATAATTATGCGGAATAGAGTAATCAAGCTCTTTTTCAAAATATTCGGCAATATCATTAATAACCGTCGTATCAGCCGCCAAATCATCACCAGTTAAGGAGATGTATTCAATAACCAATGCTTCAAGTGGCGTATTTCCTGTGCGCTCACCAAAACCAAACAAGGTGGCATTAACAGCCCCGCAACCAGAGAGCCAAGCCGATACGCCATTAACCAAGACTTTATGAAAATCATTATGCCCATGCCATTCTAAATGCTCACCCGGCACATTGG
>CAYJHU010000322.1:0-2420 GCA_964369655.1 uncultured Desulfovibrionaceae bacterium
CCCAAAGCAGGAAGCATAGGGGGTATGTCATGGAAGACAAAGGATAAACGCAGGTATAACCTGCGTTTTCTTTTTGGTATCAGCTATCTTTTTTGCAAGATTTTTGCTTAGACTTTGGCATAAGCTTGTTAAAGACATATTCCGCAGGGGGCAGGTCTTCGATGGCTTCGAGGGGAATTTCTGCACGGGCCATGGTCCTGTGTCCGCCGGCAGAGCCGTCAGCTCCAAATTTGCGTTTGGCCGCATGACCAATATCTACAGAACCATCACCGCGTAAAATCACAATAAGCGTATCTTCAATAATTCCGCTCACTGCCACCCACCGCAAACCATAAACGCGAGTAAAAAAGTCCGCAATGGCAACGAGCGTATCTGAAGATTTGACTCGCTCAACATGCGCATGCGCTCCTTTTTTGCAACTGCGCAAGGAGCGAAAAGCTCGGCTAAAAAGTGGAAGCCATTCGGGTAAATATTCAGAGCGTAAAATTCTGCGTAGGCGCGTGGTATCACTAAGCTTTGATAGCCACTGATAAGCGCGAAAATCCATCTCAGCACCGCTTCGCTCAAAGGCCGCCGTATCGGAGCGTATACCATAGAGCATGGCAGTGGCGAGTAATTTGCCGGGGCGAATATTGAGGTTTTTTAAATATTCATACATCATAGTGCAGGTCGCGCCATAGTTTGGGCGAATATCCAAATATTCCGCAAAGTGACAATAATCGTCGGGCATTGGGTGATGATCAATAATAAGTGAAAAAGGAATGCCCTCAAAGGCAGGATTATGGTGCGGCTGAGAATCAACAATGGCAAAACGTTCAAAATCATTTCGCATTTCAGGATTCCAATTGACCAGAGGAATGCGCAAATCGCGTATCATGGTGAGATTGTCAGGTCTGGTGACGGTGTGGGTGCTGGCTATGGTGATGTCGCGCTTTTTACCGGATAAAATACGCTTAAGGGCCATGGCCGCGCCCAAAGCATCGGGGTCGGCAGTGATGAGAATGCACCAGCTTTCGTCCTTGGGCAATGAGCTAAGCCAAGTTTGAAAGGTCGAAGTTCGTTTGCTTTGCGTCACCATGCTTTTGACTCCAAAAAGCGTTTAAGTGTCGGCATGGAAGTTTCAATGCCTTTCCACCGAAAAACCTCAATCATATGCGTGCACTCATTAGGAATGTGAGGCATTAAATCCGTAATAATTTCAACTTGCTTTGGGCTAAGTTCATGCAAGGATGCATGTCTATCACGCAAAGCTTCCTCTCCAGGGGCAGACCAGTGCACCATGCGCACGCGCTTAAGCAAGCCTTTATGTTGCAAAATTGTCTCTTGTCCAAAGGTTAGCATATGTCCAATGTCAAGGCAAATGCCAAAGCCTAGCCCAGCCGGCCTTGGCTGAAACAGCGATTCTGGCAAAGTGTACAAGGGGTCATCTTGAATATTTTCTAGTAATAAAGGAGCCTTGCTCTTTTTATACCATACATCCGCAAACTCTTGCAAGAGACGGACTTGTTCATTTTCATTTGTAAAATTTGGCGGATGCAACACAGCACAGCGCGGCGCAAGGTGAGCTGCCTTGGCAAAAACTTCAAGGGCCGTTTGCGCAGCTTTTTGCCCATTTAATTTTTGTGCATGCGAGCCCACAGCCCAAGGCAAATCCATGGGCAAGTGCACATGCCAGCGCAAAGGAAGGGCTTGTAAATCAAGGGGAAGATCTTCATCTGTATAGGCTAAGCATGACTTACTTTCAAAAAAGCATAAGCCCACTTCCTGCACCTTATGCGCCAAAAAACGTGCATTTTCTGCCACTCCTGCCGGAATAACAAAGGATGGTGCAGCAATGGGAAGAGTAGGCATATGCTATCCTTAAAATCTTTGTAATGGGCTTGAGATGAGCAGCTTAAAACCGCCGCGAAGCATACGATAGAGGAACCAAATCGCCACCAAAATGATTGTCAGCGCAAAAACTGTGGCATATTGCAAAGCTTCACGCAATTCAGGATCTTCCCATAACTGCGAAAAATTTTGAATGTTTGAAGTGTCCGGTAACGAAGTTATTTCATTGCCAATAAAATGAATTCCGCCACCAACAACGAGGATGAGCATAAGTAGGAAAACCCAAATACTTCGAAAAATCCACGTACAATGTTGTACTACAAAGGGCGCACCTTCTTTGTGTGCGGCAGAGCGCGAAAGCAAAGCGCCAATGGCTGCAATAAAGATGGGAAAGCCAAAGACAAAGGTTAATAGTCCGCATACATAATAAATAAGTAAGGTTCCATTACTGGTTAGGGCCGACTTACCGCCAAGGGATGCGCTCATGATGTGTCCTACTTTAGGGATTTATTTTTTTTCTGGGGGAGGGGGCAAGATTTTTTGGGAGGCTCTGCCTCCCAAACCCTCCGCCAAAGGGGATAATCCCCTTT
>CAYJHU010000323.1:0-2418 GCA_964369655.1 uncultured Desulfovibrionaceae bacterium
TGGCATGTTTTTCTATTTTCAATAGCCTGCTTTAAGCAGATGTTTGAAAAAGTAAGGAGTGTTGTAATAAGCGCGTTTTGGGAGAGGATGGGGGGAAGGAGAACCCTTTTGGGCGCTAGCAAAAGGTGTTCTCCTTCCCCCCACAAAAAACTTTTAAAAACCTAAACAGCCACCAATTCCATAGCGCCCCAAACACCAATGGCTTCATCGCATTGTACAAAAATTCCGTCAACCCCTTCGATGTTTTGTCCGTATTCTAAGGCTATGTTGACATCTTTTGCACTGCGTAGGCGATTGCCAAGGGCGGTAGCTAGGGCATCGGCTAGCGAGGCGTCTTTAGCTCGCACTACTGCAAGCTCTCCTTTACCAAGGCTTAGAGAATGCCCAATGGTGGCAGAGGATGCACATAGGGCTAAGGGAAAGTCTTCTTTGTGTAAATTAAGGCCAATGCTGGCAGTGCTTTGCGGGTCTGCAAGTAGCGCCACAACTCTTTCTTTTTGCGAGAATAAATAGGTATCTCCACCATTTTCTACTATGAGTTCAGGGCTTTGATGGATGTGAGCTTCGGCTAGCATTTGGGCTAAAGTGCCTGCTACGGCTGCAAAAGGTCCAACACCTGCTTTTTGTGCTCCGGCGTACATGCGCAAAATAATTTCGGGGGCCGTATTTGGTATGGGGAGCGGCTCAAGTGAGGAGCGAAACTCTGGGTAGAGCTGCATCCATGCGCTGATTTGCGAGCGCAATTGCCCTAGGGTCGTGAGCATGTCACTGGCAAGATTATGTTTTGCAATGACTTGCAAATCACTTTCTGCCATGACGAGTTGAAAAGTGGTTTCACCGCTACGTGCACTGCATTTTTGCCTATAATCTCTTTGCCACGCGCTATGTATTTTTTTGGAAAAATGTTCCATACTCAATCCTTAAAATCTCCCTTGCTCCTTATTGGCATTTGAGCTAACATACAATAAATTCACATCGTAAAGGACTTACTATGCCTAAACAATACTTGCGTTTTCTTGATCTTGGACAAAATACTTTTTGGCACATTATTGAAGAAGCCGTAGACGCTACTGAAACTGATCTCTCACAATGGCAAAAAGAATTGCAATCCGCAAAAATACATTTGTGGCTTGCCTCAAAAGATAATGCACAATGCTCCACGCTTGAGCAAAGCTTGCAAAAACTTGGCCTAGCTTATGAAACCTTTTATTATCAGCAAGGCGAAAGCTGTAGTCAGCCAGCAAATACGCAAAATCAGCAAGTTATCAATATAACCTGTGGCTTTAGCGAGTCGGATTTATATGTCTTTATGCAAGATGTTTCGGCTCAAAGCTCGCAGGCTTGGTTTAATGCTCTTGGTGAGCATATGGCCCTTTGGCCGGCCATGGCTGAGGTTGCCTTTCTTTTTGATCATTGTCAAAAACTTTCGAAGCCCATTGATAGCTACCGTATTTGCTGGTTAGGTAAAGTTACTCCTCTTGCGCAGTCACTTATATCTGCCTGTATTTATGCGCCATTTGAACTGTTTATGGGCATACCTTCTTGGAGCGATCCGGAGCATGCCAGTACGGATTTAGCCTTAAAGGGCGGCGCAAAAGTATTTATGACGCGTGAGCCACGCCTTGCTTTGGACGAAGCGCATATTATTTATATGGATACGGAATTAGAGCTTATTGCACAAAGGGCAAAAGAAAAATCATCTAAAGTTAAACAATTTACGCCGATTATTAGTTCAAATGACGATTTTGTTTGGCAAAATGGCTTGCAATTAGATGAGAAGCATTTGGCCTATGCCCTCCCGCAGGTGGAAGTTGTGAGCACGGATCCCTTTGTTAGCTATGATAAGGCACAAAGTGAATTACAAGATATACGAAAAAGCTATTATGAGCGTATGTTGCTTGCGTGTTTGCGTGCGAGCTTAAAGGCTGACTAGTGGCTTTGTGCGCAGGCTATACTGAGAGGAAAAGCTTTGCCGCTCGCCATGCAGAGGGCAAGGCGGTGCTTTTGTATAATCATATTCCAAAGTGCGCCGGCCTTAGCCTAACTGCTATGTTGCGCAAGCTTTTTCCCTCGGCCTGCGGTGTACATCAAAATATATTTGACCCGCGCTTTACACCTCTTGATCGGGATTTTTACCATGGGCATGGACTCAGTGGACTTGAGTCTTGGTTGGCAGCTGATAAATCGTATTATTACATAACTTTTTTGCGCCACCCTTGGGAGCTAGCACAATCGCTGATTCGCTTTTTTACATGGCTTTTGCCTCTTGATGCGTATTATGCAAAGAATCCTGAAGAACTGATTTTACAGCAAGAGCCTAATATTCTAATTGAATACTTAGGTAATGGAGATAAGGTACTTGCTGAGGAAAATCTTCTACAGCACTACGCTTTTTTTGGTTTGCAGGAGCATTTTTCT
>CAYJHU010000324.1:0-2407 GCA_964369655.1 uncultured Desulfovibrionaceae bacterium
CTGTAGACGCCGGCGCCACTGCTGCTCAACGCGTAGGCGGCGAAGTTATTGCTGTTCACGTTATTCCTCGTCCTCATGCAGATCTTGAAGCAGTATTTCCTCTTCAAGCAAAATAGTTTGAGGCTATAAAAAGAAAGCATCCTTGCCACACCATGTAAATTTTGCATGGTGTGGCTATGGAGATGAGCTCTCATTGCAGCAATGCAATGAAAAGCGAAGGTAGTTATGGAGATAGGAAAAATTTCCGGACAAGTAGTTTCCACAGTTAGGGCGCCAGAGATGCCCCATAATGCACTGCTTTTAGTGGATATTTTTGATAAAGCAGGACAGGCTACTGGGCAAACTGACATTGCCATTGATGTTATTGGTGCCGGCGAGGGTGAAATCGTCGTACTGGTACGTGGCTCTTCAGCACGTAAGGTTGTAGGAGAAAATGCTCCAGTGGATTTAGCCATTGTGGGCATCGTGGACCAACTCTCAAGCCGTGGAAAAACACTGTTCTCAAAGACTGGTAAGGAATAAAAATGCAAGCACAACAAGATATGGTAGAACGCATTGTTTCTGAAGTTATGCGCCGCATGGGTACACCAAGTGTACCTGGTGCTGCCGCTGTGGCTTCTGGCGAACAAGGCGACTACGGAATTTTTGACTCTTTAGATGCCGCCGTGGCAGCTGCTCAAAAATCATACCCCGCAATCAGAACCATTGCCATGCGCGACAAAGTTGTTGCCGCCATGCGTAAGGCCGGCGTTGCCGAAGCCCGCATGTTGGCTGAAATGGCTGTTTCTGAAACAGGTATGGGACGCGTTGACGCCAAGATCGCCAAACACGTTCTGCAAGCTGAGCGCACCCCCGGTACAGAAGTTCTTGCCCCTGCTGCCATCACTGGCGATGCAGGCATGAGCCTCATTGAAAATGCACCTTGGGGCGTTATCGCTTCGGTAACCCCATCCACAAACCCAGCTGCTACTGTTATTAACAACGGTATCAGCATGATATCTGCGGGTAACTCTATTATTTTCTCCCCGCATCCAGCCGCTAAGCGCGTCACCCAAAAAGCCATTCAAGTCTTAAATAAGGCTATTTTTGAAGCCACCGGCATTCAAAATCTTATGGTTTGTGTGCGCGAGCCCAGCATCGAAATTGCACAAAAGTTGTTCTCCTATCCAGGACTCAACTTGCTTGTAGTTACCGGTGGTGAGGCTGTGGTTGAAGCTGCTCGTAAGCATACCACCATGCGTCTTTTGGCCGCTGGTGCAGGTAACCCACCTGTAGTTGTGGATGAAACCGCAAATCTTGAAAGAGCAGCTCGCAGCATTTATCAAGGTGCTTCCTTTGATAATAATATCATTTGCGCCGATGAAAAAGAAATCATCGTTGTAAATTCTGTGGTAGATGCTTTCAAGGAAGAAATGAAGCGCGTCGGTGCTTATGAGCTTACTCTTGAGCAAGCTGATAAGATTGCCCGTTTTGCACTTCGCAACTATCCTGGTGACAATCCTTCCGCCAACCCCAAGTGGGTAGGTCGCGATGCAGCTAAAATTGCTGCAGAAGCCGGAATCAGTGTACCAGAAAGCTGCCGTTTGCTTATCGTAGATGCTGGTTTTGACAGTGACTATGTATGGGCAAAAGTTGAGCAAATGATGCCTGTTGTTCCTATTGTGCGTGCGCATAATGTGGATGAGGCAATTCAAATTGCACTTAAGCTTGAGCGCGGACTTTTGCACACAGCAGGTATGCACAGCCGCAATATCGAAAACATGCACAAGATGGCCGTTGCCATGAATACCAGTCTTTTTGTAAAGAATGGTCCTCACATTGCTGCTCTTGGAGCAGGTGGCGAAGGTTGGACTTCCATGACCATTTCCACCCCAACGGGTGAAGGTGTTACCTATGCACGTACTTTTGTGCGCTTGCGTCGTTGCACCTTGGTGGACAGCTTCCGCATCGTGTAGTTTGATTTTGGTTTAATAATTAAGAGGGATGTTCTGTATGAGCATCCCTTTTTTTATGTAGATTTTTGGTTGGTTAATTGGAGATTTTTTAATTTTCGTGGCAAAATTTATCTTTTCAGCGCTGACTTCGTCAAATGCCTTTTTGCGAATTCACGACCTTGAGGTCGCTAAAATTCATAAAAAGGCATTTTCCTCGTCAGCGCTAAAAATCTTAAAATTTCATCACTAAAATCAAAAGGTCCCATCCGTTTTTTTGCTGCTGTAATGATTTTTGACTTGTGCAGTTAAGGCCTTAAAAGGAAGCAAAAAAACGGAACTAGCTGAAGTGAACCCCCGCGCTTCGCAAGCTCAGCGCACCCCCTTATAGTGCTTACGCACAAGGGGGAATGTAATAGGCTGTTGAAAAAGAACTGTCTATATGCGGCTACCACCATAGCATTTCAAGGAGTTAG
>CAYJHU010000325.1:0-2374 GCA_964369655.1 uncultured Desulfovibrionaceae bacterium
GGCTAGCGCCAATGCTCCACGAGACCCTGCGCAATGAATTGCGCAGAGGTCTCACATAACAAAAGTGTCAACAAATGACTCTTTATACATGGCAAAGTTCCAACTTTGACTTTTTTAACAAATCATACTACTGTTTGCTTTTGGAGTATGTACACAATGAAAATAACTTGTCCTCAATGCCAATTTAGCCGCGAAGTAGCCGAGGAGCTACTCCCTACGCACGCGCGTACTGCCACATGTCCCTTGTGTCAGCATCGCTTCCCACTTGAGCGCCCTCAGCCACAAACTGAGCAGGCACCTTTGCAAGGCATGGCGCAAGCAAAATACGAGGACAAGCAAGAGGAGGAAAAGCAAGAACAGCTCAAAGAAGAAAAACAAAGAGCTGCAGCTGCCTATCAAGAACAAAGTCAGCAAGCTGAAGAAAATCAAACTCCGCCCAGTGACGAAGAAATTTTTGCGGCATTTGCCATTGCTAACCCATGGGAAGACGCAAAAAACATCGGATATTTTTCAGCATTTTTTCTAACCGTACAACGCATACTCTTTGCTGCGCCGCGATTTTTTGCCGGACTTACGCCCAAACCCGAAATCCTGCTTGCCTTACTCTTTTTCGTGATTATTACTATTATACAGATAGCAGTTGATCGTTTTTGGGGCGGCGTGCTCAGCAACTTCTTAGCCCCAGTAGCAAGCAAAGACCCACAATTACAAACTTTAGTGGCTATGCTTAACCCTAAGACCCCTTATTTACTAAGCATTATTTGGGGTACAGCCTTTGGTGCGGTAAAGCTTCTTATCGTTACCAGCATTTTCTATGTGCTTTTTCGCCTTATTGCGCCGCAACGCACAAGCTTTACCCTGCTTTTTCAGATAGTTGCTTACGGCACTGCGCCCATATTGCTTTGCATTGTGCCGGGCATTGGTTCTGCTGCCGGTTTTGTATGGAGCATAGTCAGTACAGCCATAGGTTGTCGCTATGCCATGCGCCTGAGTTGGCCGCAAACTCTTATTGGCATTTTGCCACTGTATCTTATTGGTATACCACTACTTTCACATATTTACATTAGCATGATTGGTGGTGCCGCTTAAGATATTTAAACGGTGTTTTTCTAGAGGGAGAAATTGTATGAATATCTTTTCTGCCTTACGTGATTTCTGGAAAAATTGTTTAAGAAAACGCCGCAATGCACGCATTGTTGCCCCCGAAAAAATTGGAAAACAAGCTCAAAATCTTATCCATTTAGTGGAACTTTCCTTGTGTAACGGCTACCTCTCTGGCTCCGAGGCACACCATTTGCAAGCCTTACAAGATGAAATGGGAAAGCTCATTATTTTGACAGAAAGAGATGAATTTCAACGTCTGTCTGTGGAGCGGCGCATGTCCTTGCTTGAAAGTTTACAGCGCTCCCAGCAAAAACTTATTGTAAGTATACACGGAGCCGAGGCTCCCACAGAGAGGATGCAATGAAAAAACTTTTAAGCTTTTTGGCCTTAGCACTTTTGCCCTTTACTTTTTCCTGCGTGGCAGTTGGCAACAACCCCACCTACAGCACACACGGTGAAATGGCGACCCCGCTACACTTAATCAGTGATGCGCCGGTCACGGTTAGCCCCATTCGGGTCTATGTACAACCAGACGCCAACCCCACCGAAGAATTAAAAGGACTTTTTGTGCCCTTGCGCGTAACGCAAGACATTGCCCAGCCACAACACATTAGCCATAACCTCAGTCGCCAAATTTGGCAGGTATGGCTTGCTCAAAAGGCCTTTGCTATTTTGGAGTATGACGACAGCACCATCCCCTTTAAGGTAAGCGATGCCTTAGCCTATGCCCGCGCCAAAGGCGCCAATGTGCTCGTAGGCGGATATGTCACGCACTTCCTTGATGGCGGAACTGTTGGCAATTCAGCCGTTTCCATACAAATTGAAATGTATGAAGTTGCCACCGGTACGCTCATTTGGTCCATGGGACAAGGCGGCGCCATGGAAAAGAAGCAAGCCACCGACCTTTTTGTCATCGGCGTGCAACAACGCATGCCAGCCGATGCCGCCGGCCTAATGGTGCGCTCCGTAGGTTATGACATGGGTTTAAAAATTAAGCACTGGGTACAGCCACCACGCAAAAGTGGTCAAGAAGGGCAAGTGTTTTAGGGAAACTTAATTTTTTTGGGGGAGCGAACGCCTAGGCGCACGATATCCGTAAGGCTCGTTCCTCGCCTACGGCTACAAGCCCTTCGGGTCGGTTTTTGAAAAAAAGTTTTTCCCTCCCCCACACCCCCTCCCTTTTCCAAAAACTTTTATAATAATTTTCCTTGCGAGAAATTCTTTTATAAAAAAATCAATATTGTACATAAACTTAATCGCATATTAATTT
>CAYJHU010000326.1:0-2369 GCA_964369655.1 uncultured Desulfovibrionaceae bacterium
CGTAGCATTCGCCCCGGGCATGGGCTACACACTCGCTACTTAGAAACAGTATTGGGTAAAGTAGCGCGTGCTGATATTGCTAAGGGCACTCCACTTGACTGGATTATGTTTTAGTTGAAATTTAAATTTCACATAAAACAAATATAAAACGCTAAAGGAGCACATTGTAAAATGAAAAAAAAATATTTCATAATCAGCTTAATAGTGCTTACTTTAGCTTTTAGTGGAATTTATTCTTTATTTTCCTCTAAACCCGAAAAATTTAATATACCTGCACATCCTCCACATGAAAAGCTCATAGCGCATGCTGGCGGGCAGCTGGACGGGCATAGGTATACAAACTCTCTGGAAGCATTGAATAATGCTTTCAATCTTGGATACAAATTTATTGAGCTTGATATGCTGGAAACTTGCGATGGTCATATCGTTGCAGCTCACGATTGGAAGCATTTTAATAGTATTACAGGTGGTGATAAAAACTCCAATAAGTGCCTCAATCATAGCGAGGTTATGAAACGTAAAATACATAATAAATTTACTGTAATTGACTCAAAAACTATATCCAATCTGTTTTCAAACCATCCAGATGTATTTTTGGTAACAGACAAAATCAGAAATTATGATTTAATATTACAGCAACTTAACATTTCACCTGACAAGCTTCTTGTGGAGGTTTTTTCTTATAAACAATATAAGAAAGCGCTTCGGGCCGGCATCAAATATCCTATGTTTTGTGTATGGTCTGCTGAAGGTTTAAGAAAAAACTTAGATTTATTTATAGACGGTAAGGTTACAATGATGACCATATCAAGTAAAGAGCTAGATAAATGTGAAGATGAGCTTAAGATATTGCACCAAAATGGAGTTGCTATATTTTCATTTACCGAAAATGATAAAAAAACAATTAGCAAATACGAAGGAAAATATTCAATGTGGTTTTATACTGATTTGGTAAAGGTCGATGAGCTTTAATAAAAAAAATAAATCAACTATTTTTGTTTTTTCTTCTATAGTTTTTAGCAGTATCGCCTTAGCTGTTCTATATTTGATACATAAACACTTTGGCATTACTTCTATCAATGCTATTATTTTTCATCTTCTAGCTCCACTACAAGGCTCTATACATGTCATTACGCATTTCGCAACAGTCTTACTAATAACTACAGTTATATCATGCGGCCTTGCTTATCTTATCCTAGCTATTAAAAAAATATCTATAAATATAAAAATTATTTTTTCATTAATATATCTTCTTTCAACCTTTGTGGCTATTTTTTATAAGCTAGATGTTTATAGCTACTTATCGCATACACATACTCCAACAACTTTTATAAAAGATAATTATAGCATTCCTCAAGTCAATGACGTAGTATTTAAAGATAAAAAACGAAATTGTATTGTGATTATGCTTGAATCAATAGATACAGGCTTTACAAAAGACAGCTTTTCCGAAAGTTTAATTCCACAGCTTGAAAATCTACAAAAAAATAGTGTGCACTTTCCGCAGCTTTCTCAAACAACTGGAACAGGGTGGACGATAGCAGCTATCACGGCCATGACCTTTGGGATTCCTTTAAAACTCCCCATACATGGCAATAACTATTCAAGTAAAGTATTTAAAAGTTTTCTACCAAAAGCTCAGAATATTTTACAAATTTTAAAAGAAAATGGGTATAGCTTTAATGCTATTTTAGGAAGTGATGTCGTTTTTTCTGGTCAAAAAAACCTTTTTGATACGCATTTTTCTGGAGCCAATCTATATGATTTGAGCTATATTAATCAGCAAAACTTAGCTACAGACAAATCAGAATGGGGAATTACAGATAAAAATTTATATAGCATTGCAAAAAAGTTAATAAAGGAAAAAGTTAATACAAAACAACCTTTTTTCGTATTTCTAGAAACTATAGATACGCATAATATCATAAAAGAGTTCGAAGGTTATACTAAATATTATAATGATTCACGCGATACCATACGCAATGCTGACACCATGGCTGTTGAGTTTGTGAAATGGCTTACAAAACAAGATTTCTATGAAAACACTACAATAATTTTGCTTGCTGACCATAGGCTTATGAACACGCATCTCGGCGAATTTAAACTGAAGGGCAACAGATATCTATATAATGTAATTATAAATTCACCCTTCAATATGGAAGACAGATTTTTAAAACGAAAAATTACCATGCTCGATATGGCGCCCACAATTTTGGAAAGCATGGGTGCAACAATAAAAAATAAACGCTTTGGACTTGGTGTTTCCGCTTTTAGCAATCAAAAAACACTACTAGAGAAACATGGGGCAGGCGTGCTACATCGAGAGCTTTCAAATAAAAGCGATTTTTATAATACTTTTTTTGGGTTTT
>CAYJHU010000327.1:0-2369 GCA_964369655.1 uncultured Desulfovibrionaceae bacterium
TTCTGTTAAGTTCCATTGTGCGTCTATGAGCATTTTTTGTGCATCTTTAACACTAAAGCCCCTATTTTGTTCTGTATTAAGGGAAATATCACGAGGGTTTGATCCAGCTTCAGCATAAATTTGATTTGCGCCTGAGAGTAAAGATATAATTTCAGGTTCATGCACTCCCATGGCTCGTTTAGGGCGCACACATAAAGTTGTTACAGCACAGATTAAGGCTAAGCGCTGGGCTGAAATTTCTCCAAAATGTTGCATGGGACTATTTTTGAAATTTACCCGCCGCATAACTGCCATAACATTAATATTATATTCTACACCCCTGAATATTTCATCGGCTATTTGTTGATTGGAATGTTCAGGACCGATGGGCTCTACACAATAATACATTTCTAACTGTACTTTTCTTATGGCTTCTAATGTCAAAATTCTATTTGAAACTTGAGCGCATGTGTCTGTGCCTTCGCCTAATCTGCAAATGTGATATACCCCTGTAAAACCGGCGTCTTTAAGTTTTTGTGCATAGCTAACGTCAAAATCTCCTACATTTGCAACCATTCTCATTTGATGTGGCAATATTTTTCTGATACTTTTTCCAATATCCAAGTATTTTTCTTTTTTATACTCAGCCGTTGACATTAAAAAAATTTCGTTTGCTCCGCTTTTTACCAATTCTGTGACTTTGTTCTCTATTTCATGTTCTGAAAGTGCAAATGATTTTTCATCATGAAAGTTATCCATGGCAAGCTTGCAAAATGTACAGTTTACGTTGCATGCAGCAGCATTTATGCCAATTTGTGCAAATATCAAGCTTTTATTGTCATATGTCTTTCTTGAATATTCGTTGGCATAGTACAGCAAAGTATAATATTCCTTGCTACCTATATCTATGGAGAGCAATTGTATGGCCTCATCATAATTAAGTTGAGTGTTGCTATCAATTTTTTCAAAAATACTTTTCATGGATAATCCTTACGTTCTAAGTCCTATTAAAAATCATTTTCTTACGGATATACGGTTTCATTGTTTTTGTGATTCTTCTCTCTTTCTTTTAACATTTTCACAGCACAAAATTTACCACACATGGCACAAACATCTTCTGTTTTGTGGGCTTCGCGGCGTGTATGCAATGCGCATGGGTCAAGCGCAGCGGCGGCCATGCCTTCCCAATCAAGGTTACGACGAGCTTCATTCATTGCTTTTTCACGCGCCAAAGCACGACTTGTGCCAAGAGCCACTTCTCCGGCATGAGCTGCTACTCTTGATGCCATAACACCTATTTGCACGTCAGTGGCGTTGGGCAAGGTGAGGTGCTCAGCAGGGGTGAGATAACAGAGAAAATCTACCCCTGCCTGTACGCCGATGGCTCCGCCAATGGCGCCGGCTATATGATCATATCCGGGAGCGCTGTCCACAACTAGTGGACCAAGCACATAGAGAGGTGCACCATGTGTTAAGCTTTTAATGCTTTTTATTTGGGATTCTACTTGATGTAAGGGAACATGCCCCGGACCTTCAATCATGCTTTGCACGCCATATTCCCGAGCTCGCAAGGCAAGACGCCCAAGGGTGATAACTTCCTCCCATTGCGCAGCGTCACCGGCATCGCAACCGGCACCAGGGCGCAAACCATCACCAAGAGAGAGGGTGACATTATAGGCTAAAGCAATTTCTAAAAGTCTATCATAATATTCAAGCAAAGGATTTTCTGCATTATGCTCAAGCATCCAGCGGGCAAGCATGGCACCACCGCGCGAAACAACCCCCATAACACGGCCATCGCCAAGGGCATTTTTAGGGGTATCTCCCCACTCAGCTCCGCGGCGGGTCAAACCACAGTGAACTGTTATATAATCGACCCCTTGTTTCGCTTGCTTTTCAATTTCATCAAAAAGCATATCAACTGTCATTTCTGCAATGCTTTTATCAGCATCCAAAAGTTTTTGCCCCACAGCATACATGGGGACAGTTCCTACAGGTACAGGACATTGTTTGAGCATATTTAAGCGAAGGGAATCAAGATTGCCGGCGATGGATAAATCCATAACGGTGTCGGTGCCAGCATCCAAAGCCACGCGCAGTTTTTCAAGTTCAGTTGTGACACAATGAGAAAGTGGGGATGTTCCAATATTAGCGTTAACTTTGATTCGTGCGGGCTGGCCCACCACAATAGGTTTAAGGTTTGGGTGATTAGGATTGCCAAGTAGGACCATGGTCCCATCCTCTATGGCTTGTCTGATAGTGTCTTCACTGAGCCCTTCTTCTTGAGCTATGGCCGGCAAAAATGTTTGGGCTAATTGTTCTAAAACAGAATTTTTTTGAAAAATAGACATATACTTTCCTTTTAATGAGACCTCTGCATAATTCATTAT
>CAYJHU010000328.1:0-2350 GCA_964369655.1 uncultured Desulfovibrionaceae bacterium
TTGGGAGGCAGAGCCTCCCAAAAAAAACGTACTCATAAAATTATTACGCTTCAATCTTTTTCTCATATAATCTTGCGGCATTAAGAACCACCAGTACGGAGCCGGCATTATGTACAAGTGCACCGGTTGCGGGGGTTAGCCAGCCCATGACTGAAAAAATGATGGCGGCAAAGTTGATGGCCATAGCTAATGTTATGTTGAATTTAATGGAGAATATTGTAGCATTGGAAAGCTTCTTTAAATAAGATATTTTTGAAATATCATCGCCCATGATGGCTATGTCTGCGGCATCAATGGCAATATCGCTTCCCATGGTTCCCATGGCAATGCCGACGGAAGCTGTTTTTAGTGCAGGGGCATCGTTGACGCCATCACCCACCATGCATACATGCCCGCTTTGCTTTGTAAGCTCATGCACTGCATTTACCTTTCCTTCGGGAAGTAAGGATGCATATACTTCGGAAATGCCCACTTTATTGGCTATAAAGTTCGCACTTTTTTCATTGTCGCCGGTTAAAAGTACAGTATTTGCGATTCCGGCATCTTTAAGCGAAGAAATGGCAAGGGAGGATGTCTCTTTAATGGTGTCTGAAAGGCCTATTATTCCAAGTATGGAGTCATTATTTGCGGCTACAACCACAGCTTTTCCTTCGTGGCGTAAGGTGTCTATTTTTTGCATAACTTCGGGAGTGAGCTCAGCCTTTGCATGGTCTTGGACAAGTTTTTCGTTTCCGCAATAAATGATTTGTCCGTCAATGTTTGCTGAAACGCCTTTTCCTACTACCATTTCAAAGTCTTGCATGCTTAAAAGCTCAATGTTTTCTTCTTTGGCATATTGTGTGATTGCTTTGCCAAGTGGATGCTCCGAGCGACTCTCCACCGAAGAAATCACCGACATAAGGCTGTCTTTTTCCATATGTAATGGTATGATATCACTGACAGAAAGCTTTCCTTCGGTGATGGTGCCGGTTTTGTCAAAAGCCACTGTGCTTACTTGTCCCATCATTTCTAGGGCTTCGCCGGATTTAATGAGCACCCCATTTTTTGTGGCTTGACCAATGGCCGCCATAATGGAGGTAGGCGTTGCGAGGGCAAGAGCGCATGGGCAAAATACAACAAGAATTGTCACAGCACGAATGAGCGCGTCATGCGGTCTGTCGAGTATAAAATTAAAGATGGAATAAGTTATAATGGCAATGACGCAGGCGAGTGGAACCAAGATGGACGCCCATTTATCCACAATTTTTTGCGTTGGACCTTTGGCGTGCTCTGCTTGTTCTACGAGCTTAATCATTTTTTGCAGTGAAGAATTGGCAAATGATTTTGTGACCTTTATGTCTACAGAGCCAAAGCGGTTGATGGTGCCCGTAAATACCTCATCATTTATACTTTTATCTACAGGAAGCGATTCACCGGTCATGATGGATTGATCCACTGAGGTGTTGCCACTGACAATGATACCATCGGATGAAAAACTTTCTCCGGGGAAAATGCGTAAAATATCACCCACATGAATTTCTTCAGCGGGGATGACTTGCTCTGATGTTTTTCCGTCTGCAAGCTCCATTATTTTGCGTCCGGTGCTTGGCACAAGGTCAAGGAGTTTTTCAATACCTTTTTTGGCCTTTTCTACAGTGCGATCTTCAAGCCATTCGCCAATGGCCATGATGAAAGCGACTTCACCGGCTGCAAAAATATCGCCGATATACACGGCAGCGCACATGGCGATGGTGATGAGTAGCGGCGAAGTAATACGCATTTGCATGGTGTTGCTGACGGCTAAGTAGGCCAAAGGAATACCAGAAATGAGCAGGGACACCCACGCAGGATTAAAAGCAAGAGTAAAATCCGACCCCATGATGGGCAAGATATACTCAAGGATAAAGCTTGCCAAAAGAAACAAGCCGGAAACCCATAGCATGGGTATGGAATTTAAAGCAAAAATGTAATTTTTCACAGCACTTTCCTTGTACCTTGTTATATTGTTTTAGAAAATTGATTTAAGGCAGAAATTAAGTTTTTGATGGCCTCATCTTCTTTTCCACTTTTGATGCCATCAAGCACACAGTGGTGCATATGCCCTTCCAAGATGATTTGACCGGTCTTGTGCAAGGCTGACTTTATGGCTCCGATTTGGATTAAAATCTGCTCGCAAGGTTTGTCTTCACCTACCATTTTTTGCACGCCACGCACTTGGCCTTCAATTTTTTTTAGCCTTTTTTGGATGGCTTCTACGTCCATACATTGTTTCATGAAAACCTCCTTGAATACCTAATACCCCTATGGGGTATGCAAAATTTATATCCAATAAAAAGTATAAGTCAAGCTTAAAAAAAATTGCTCGTTCGCG
>CAYJHU010000329.1:0-2342 GCA_964369655.1 uncultured Desulfovibrionaceae bacterium
TGAGCATCGTAACTGGTCTATTTTGCGGTTTTATAACAGCGAAAGAATATGCCGTGATGTAAACATCCCCATCTTAGTGCAAAACAAAACAAGAAATCTCTGTATGTTTAAGGGCACATTCATTTGTATAACTAACAGCTTACATAGAATATATTTCTGAATCATTCATACACAATTATGCACGTTATGTTCTAGTCGACACGCAACACCACAGACGAAGCATTGAAGGCAGCCCAAAGAGAAGTTCCTAATGGTATATTCTCCAGTATAATCGACGACAATATACATATTTCTGTATTATCAGAAATTTGTAAAATGTATTCTACCATAGAGCTGCCTTGTTTAACATGGGTAAGCGTTCCAAATAAAATATTTTCCGAACTACAAAGTGGCATTTGTTCACCGCCATAAAGCATGACCAAGGGAGCTTTAACTTCGGCACATACTATTGTGCTTATGGCAAGGGCAAGTCTTTGTACACTATCATTGGTAATGAGTGCTTTGATGCAAATGCCATCCACCGATTGCAATGTCACTAATGATTGTATGGCATCTGATGCAATGGATACTATTTTTCCTACAAAGCAATTTCTTGCACTAGTTTTCTGATTTAATTCTTTTTGTACAAAGCGTTTTGCAACAGCCTGCATTTCCTCTGAGGAAAAGGCCACATGTGCCGTAGTAAGGTTTGGTGTGGCATGTCCAAGCATTTTTTGCACTACGGGTAAAGGAATATCGCTCTGCATAAGCTCTATGGCTCGGGCTCGGCGTATAGCTTCAGGGCCGCTAAGCTCTTTTGGCAAGCCACAAGCTGCAGCACATTCATAAAATTTACGGCGTACAAAGCCAGCCTCCAAATAAAAAATGGGAGCATCGTCTTTTTGTTTTTTTAGAGTAGTAATACCTTCAGCAATTTCTGCGCAAATTTGTTCAGGAATAGGCACATTGCGTCCTTCCTCTATTTCGTTTTTACTTTGGAAAAAGATACTGTGTTGCTCAAAATCAATGTCTGTTTCTGGAGTTAAATTAAGAACTTCACTAAGTTTTGCCCCTGTATAGCGAATAATAAGAAAAATCAATGTGGCAGTAAGGCGTGACAAGCGCACATTTTCTCTTTTGGTAGATGCAAGCCATTTACGAAAACTTTGCTCCAAAATGTGCAACTGTTCTGTATTTAAGGCATGTTCTTGTGTATTTTCAGCCACAATGCGCCCATTGTTTTTGTGACTACTCCATGAAAAATGTGTCATATGTATTCCTTATAATAATCTTAATAAAAGCTGACAGGTAGATATACTATTTTTGTAAAACGTCAACAAGTCACATTTTATATTCTTAAATTCCAGCATTTTTTATTGTTTTACAGAAATGCATAAATATAAATACTGAAACAAATTTTTGGAGCTTGACATATTATCCGATTGATTGTTACTATTTTATATATAATAGTAACAACGCGGAGGTCAATTATGTTTTTTCCAGTTGCCGGTATTGAGGTAAACCCTTTAATTCCACCAGTTGTAGCTTTTTTTATTTCCTTTATAGCCTCAATGGGGGGGATTTCTGGAGCGTTCTTACTATTACCTTTTCAAATGTCATTCTTAGGTTATGTACATCCATCTGTTAGTGCTACCAATCAAGTCTTTAATATAGTAGCAATTCCTAGTGGTGTATACCGCTATTGGCGTGAAGGGCGACTTATTTGGCCTTTGGTTTGGGTTGTGGTACTTGGCACTTTACCCGGTGTTTTTATCGGTGCCATTGTGCGCGTTTTATATTTGCCCGATGCAAGAAGTTTCAAACTCTTTGCGGCGGTGGTGTTGCTCTATATTGGCGCAAAAATGCTTTTAGATATGCGCAAAAAGACAGCAAACAAAGGGGTGCAAGAAAAAAGTTTGCAAGATATGGAAACAAATGCATCTAAAGAAGCTGGTTATAAGGTATCGCAAGTTATCAGTTTGACAATGCGTACCCTACATTTCCGTTTTTACGACATGGAATACAAAGTAAATTTATGGGGTATTTTTTCTTTAAGCTTTATTGTTGGCATTGTGGGCGGCATTTACGGTATAGGCGGAGGAGCCATAATAGCACCTTTTTTCATAACTTATTTTGGTTTACCTATCTACATTGTGGCAGGAGCGACCCTTTTAGGTACTTTTGTAACTTCCATTGGTGGCGTTGCCTTTTATCAAGCCATCGCTCCATTTTATCCCGAGTTTTCTGTAGCACCTGATATACTTTTAGGATTGCTTTTTGGCATTGGTGGAGCTTTGGGCATGTACTTGGGAGCACGTTGTCAAAAATTTGTTCCTGCCACTCTCATTAAATATATCTTGGCA
>CAYJHU010000330.1:0-2324 GCA_964369655.1 uncultured Desulfovibrionaceae bacterium
GTGCGTAATCTTGAGCGCGAAATAGCCGCTCTTTGCCGTAAAACTGCCATTAAATTGGTAGAAAATAATGATATGGAAATGAGTGTAAGCATTGACGAAAAAGATTTACCAAACTTTTTAGGTGTCAAAAAATATCGCCATGATGAACGCGAAAAAGAAGCACAAGTGGGCGTATGTATTGGACTTGCCTACAATCAACGTGGCGGTGACATCCTTATGGTAGAAACAAGCCTTATGCCCGGTTCCGGCCATGTGGCCACCACAGGCCAATTGGGTGACGTCATGACAGAGTCTGCCAAAGCAGCGCTATCTTATGTGCGTTCTCGCGCAGACATTTTAGGTCTTAATCCACGTTTTTACCGCAAAGTTGACATCCATGTGCACGTACCCTCCGGTGCAACCCCCAAGGATGGTCCATCAGCCGGTATTACCCTTGCCACATCCATAACTTCCGCTTTACTGGGAATTCCGGTACGCAATGATGTAGGCATGACAGGTGAAATTTCACTTCGTGGGCGCGTCTTGCCTATTGGTGGCCTGCGTGAAAAACTCCTTGCCGCTCGTCGCTCCGGCCTTACTAAAGTTATTATGCCTCGCGACAACGAAAAAGATCTTAAAGAAGTACCGGATGAGGTCTTACAAGACTTAGAAATTGTTTTTGTAGAACATGTGGATGAGGTATTACCACATGCGCTTGCAGCAAGCTCAGAAGAAATATTTAGCGGGCGTAGCAAAACATGCCCCCTTTATCTTTCGCTTCGTTCCAGCGATGCAGATAATTCAGCTGAAAAAACACAATAAGTATTCTTACATACATCTAAGGACTCTTATCCTTTAGCATAAATTTTGGGAGGCATTGCCTCCCAAAAAATTTTAATCAATCTAAGCCTTTTGGGGTCACGACATGCAACAAAATAAAGAAATCCTCAAAGAATTTTTTTTCGCAGGGCTGAAGGCCGTGGCGCCAGATTCAGCCATACGCACCCATCTTCGCCTTGAAAAAAATAATGATGCACCAATATTATGGATAAAGGATCAAGCCTACCCCCTGCAAGGAAAAAAAGTACTACTTCTTGGAGCCGGTAAGGGTGTTGCTCCCATGGCTCAGGCCATAGAAAATCTTTTCATTGAAGAAAATCTCGAAAATTATCTCACTGAAGGGCTCGTTGTGGTAAAATATGACCATGGTTTACCGCTCAAATTCACTAAGCTTTTAGAAGCTGCACATCCTGTCCCCGATGAAAATGGCGTACTCGCGGCCTCTGCTTTACTTGAAAAAGCTCGCAATGCCACCCAAGAACATCTCGTCATCTGCCTTTTCACCGGCGGCGCAAGTGCCCTGACCCCTGCGCCAACGCAAAGCATTAGCCTTGAAGATGTACAAACTACTACTTCTGCCCTGCTCGCCTGTGCCGCAAGCATCCAAGAAATCAACGCCATCCGCAAACACCTTTCTGCCTTTAGCGGCGGACAGCTAGCACTTATTGCGCAACCGGCAAAAGTCATTGGACTTATGATTTCTGATGTCATAGGCGATGAACTTGATGTTATAGCTTCTGGCCCCACAGTGCCCGACGCATCTACTTTTAATGATTGCCTTGCTATCCTAAAAAAATACAATATATCCACCCCTCCTGCCGTAGAAAAACGCTTGCATCAAGGGGCACAAGGCCACATACCGGAAACGCCCAAAGCCTCCGATGCCTTCTTTGCCAATGTTCACAACGAGCTTATGGCAACCAACGAAGACGCCCTTGATGCCATGGCTGAATATGCCGAAAACTTTTCTTGCAGTGCCGCGCCACAAGGCTTTGAGCCCTATGTTCTTGATGTGCCCATGCAAGGCGAAGCAAAAGACATGGCCATAGAGCTTGTGCGCATGGCCAAAGAAATGCAAGCTGCCCTTTGCCCAAACAACACTCCCTTATGCCTTATGGCAGGTGGTGAAACCACAGTAAATATACAAGGAACAGGTAAAGGCGGACGCAACCAAGAAATGGCACTGGCCGCAGCCCTCGCCCTTGAAAGTCATGAGAACATCTATGCGCTCTTTGCCGGTACCGATGGCACCGACGGCCCCACTGATGCCGCCGGAGGCTTTGCCCACAGCCTTTCTTCCCAAAATATGCGCGCTCATGTTAATCCACAAGAAATGCTGAATAATAACGACAGCTACAACGCCCTCAGTGCCAGTAATGATATTTTTATCACCGGCCCCACACGCACCAATGTCATGGATGTGGCATTATTTTTAGTGTATCCTAGATAACTTTTATTAAGATTTTTTCATGGGGAAAACTTTTCTGAAGAAAAGTTTTCCCCAA
>CAYJHU010000331.1:0-2313 GCA_964369655.1 uncultured Desulfovibrionaceae bacterium
TAATACACCGCGCACCTTGACTTTTTTCGCTTCCTCGCATCTCACTATTTTTGAACAGCCTGTTTAGTTAGCATTAACAATCTTTAGCAGGCAATTAAGTGTTTAATCTCTGAACTGTTTAGGGAGAAATATAATGGGAAGAAGATTACATTTTGAAATTATGCGCTACAATCCATTGGATCCCGAGAGTGTACCGCATTTGCAATCATTTATTTTAGAAGAGCATCCCAGCATGACGCTCTTTGTGGCGTTGACGCTTTTGCGTGAAACACAAGATGCCAGCTTGCAATTTGATTTTTGTTGTCGCGCTGGTATTTGTGGCTCGTGCGGAATGGTTATCAATGGTAGACCTGGGCTTGCGTGCTCAACGCAAACTCGCGATTTGCCTGAGCATATTGTTTTACATCCGCTGCCGGTTTTTAAACTTATTGGTGACTTATCGGTAGATACGGGCACATGGTTTCGCAATGTGGGCGCAAAAATTGAAACATGGATTCACAGCCAAAAGCCTTTCGATGAAAATGCCATCGAGGACACCATGACCAATGAACTTGCCACGCATATTTTTGAGCTTGACCGCTGTATTGAATGCGGATGCTGTGTGGCGGCTTGTGGTACGGCGCGCATGCGTGAGGATTTTCTTGGCGCTACAAGCATCAATCGTATGGCACGTTTTTATGTGGATCCGCGCGACAATCGAACGGAAAAAGATTTTTATGAGCTCATCGGTAATGACCAAGGTGTTTTTGGCTGTATGGGGCTTTTGGCATGCCAAGACGTGTGCCCTAAAAAACTTCCTCTCCAAGATCAGCTGGGCATAATGCGCCGTATGCTTGTCATGGAATCGGTTAAGGGCATTGTGCCCGAAAAACTGCGCAAGCTCATGTCTTGCACAGGTAATTGTCAGAATCATGCATAAGGAGTTATAATATGGCCTTATATACAAAAGAAGAAGCACTAGAATATCATGCCGCACCGCGCCCCGGTAAGGTGGAGGTTTTACCCACTAAGTCTTGCGCCAGCCAAAAAGACCTGACCCTTGCCTATTCGCCTGGGGTGGCTGAGGCTTGTCTTGCTATTCATGCCGATGAAAAGTTGGTGGATGTTTATACCGGCCGTGCCAATCTTGTGGCCGTGGTGTCCAATGGCACCGCCGTGCTTGGGCTAGGTAATATTGGTCCCAAGGCCGGCAAGCCCGTCATGGAAGGCAAGGGAATTTTGTTTAAAATGTTCGCAGATATCGACGTGTATGATATTAACCTTGCTGAAAATGATCCACGTAAATTATGCGATATTGTTAAGGCCATGGAGCCAACCTTTGGCGGCATTAACCTTGAAGATATTAAAGCGCCTGAATGCTTCTTCATTGAAGAAACCTTACGCGAAGAGATGAATATCCCTGTTTTTCACGATGACCAGCACGGCACCGCGGTGATTTCTGCCGCCGGACTCATCAATGCCTGCGAAATTACCAATCGTAAGTTTGAAGATTGCAAAGTTATTGTGTCCGGCGCCGGCGCCGCTGCCATTGCTTCTGCCAATTTGTATGTGGAGATGGGTGTTAAGCGTGAAAATATTTATATGTTTGACTCGCGCGGTCTTATTCATGTGGGGCGCAGCGATTTGAATAAATATAAAGAAGCCTACGCTCAAAAAGAAGATTGTTCCTTGGTGGATGCTCTTAAGGGCGCTGATGTTTTCCTTGGGCTTTCCGTAAAGGGCTTACTTAGCAAAGAAATGGTGCAAAGCATGGCTAAGCAACCAATTTTATTTGCATGCGCTAATCCTGACCCAGAAATTACTTATGCCGATGCCAAGGACGCTGTGCCCGATTGCATTATGGCTACGGGGCGTTCTGACTATCCTAACCAAATTAATAATGTTTCTGGTTTTCCCTTCCTCTTCCGCGGCGCGCTCGATACAGGTGCCAGCCAAATTAACGAAGAGATGAAGATTGCCGCGGCCAAAGCGTTGGCGGCACTTGCTAAGGAGCCGGTACCGCAAGAAGTTAAGGCTGCCTACGGCGGACAGGATTTTACCTTTGGGGTAGATTATGTCATTCCAAAGCCGCTTGATCCACGCATTTTAGAGTGGGAAACCTTGGCTGTGGCACAAGCCGCCATGGATTCCGGCATTGCCACGCGTCCCATCAAGGACATGGATGCCTATGCCAAAAGCCTTAAAGTGCGCGTGGAGAAATGCCGCGCACGTGCTAATGCTTTGTATGAAAGCTATTTATAATTAAGAAAACCCCATTAAAAGTTTTTGAGGATGGGGGCTTGGGGGAAGGAACTTTTTTCAAAAAGTTCCTTC
>CAYJHU010000332.1:0-2292 GCA_964369655.1 uncultured Desulfovibrionaceae bacterium
CCTACGTTGAAGTTCTTCACGAAAGTTCAAATAAACTCCTGATTAGAAACTAAAAAAGCTTAGAGCTATTTAGTTTACAATATATCGTATAAGTGCTATAAAATCAGTTCACAAAAAAATGGAGGTTTAAGAAAAATGAAGAATTTTACTCGTCCCATGGCACAAATGTTAAGCATACTTTGTATGGCATTTATTTTGTGTCCACTCACTGTAAATATTGCAAAAGCTGAAAAAACGTACTTAGTCGTAGCTGATAACTCTTTTGCACCATTTGACTTTTTAGATGCAAAAACTAATAAGTATGTGGGCGTTGATATGGATTTATTGGCAGCCATTGCTGCTGACCAAAAATTTAAGTATAAAGTTGACAATGTAGGCTGGAATGCTGCACTTGGCAATCTTAATGCAGGTCAAGCTGACGGCATGATTGCTGGCATGACCATCACTGCTGAGCGTCAAAAATCTTATGATTTTTCCGACCCTTATTTTGAAGATGGCCAAACACTATTTGTTGCTAAAAATAGCAAACTTGCTAAACTTGAAGATTTAAAGGGCAAGATTGTTGCCGTTAAAACTGGTACTCAAGGCGCAAAATATGTTGAAAGCATAAAGGCCAAGTACGGCTTTACAACCCAAAGCTTTGAAGGCTCAGACGCTGTATATGCCGCTGTGCAAACCGGCAATGTGGACGCAGGCGTTGAAGATTTTAGCGTAATTAGCTACAGAATTTCTACCGCTAAACTTCCATTAAAGCTCTTTGGTGAAAAGGTAAACATTGGCCCATATGGCTTTGCAGTACTTAAAGGCAAGAATGCTGAACTTATCAAAATGTTCAATGCTGGCCTTAAAAATATTAAAGAAAACGGTACTTACAAGAAAGTTCTTGCAAAGTACGGTATGTAAAAATAAACTATTTTGACTAGTTAATCTTTTGTGCCTGCCCTCTAACATATGGGCAGGCACAAATTTGTGACCATTAGGATCATTATGTTTGATGTTTTATTCACTACCCTTGTGGATATTGCGCCCTTTCTTGCAAAAGGCATGAGCATTACTGTTCAAGTATCTATAATTTCAATTATTATTGGCATGGGTCTCGGCCTTGCGTCTTGTCTACTTACCCTTGCCCACGTACCAGTGTTAAGTTTCTTGGCCCATGCCTATGTGTGGGTTATTCGTGGCACCCCCATGATTGTGCAGGCCTTATTCATATACTTTGGAACTCCCCAAATTATAAGACTTTTTGTCGATGATTTTAGAATCACCCCCATTATAGCGGGCATTATTACCCTAAGCTTAAACGCTGGCGCGTATTTATCAGAAATTTATCGCAGCGGCATTCAGGCCGTAAATAAGGGGCAAGTAGAGGCCGCACGAAGCCTTGGGCTTTCGTCTTCAAAAACTATGTCCAAAGTCGTTTTGCCGCAAGCTTTGAAGATTGTTTCCCCCGCTATGGTGAATCAATTTATTATTACGGTAAAAGATAGCTCCATCCTTACCGTTATTGGCCTAAGCGAAACCGTAAACCAAGCAAATCAATATGTTTCTGCTAACTGGAATTATTTTGCCACTTACTTCTGGGTGGGAGTTGTCTACCTTGCATTTATTTCAACCTTGATGCTATTTTCAAAATATGTAGAAAAGAAGATTAGTTATGATAAATAAATTAAAAGTCACCGACTTGCACAAGTCATTTAAAGATGCAGAGGTACTTTGCGGCATTGATCTTGAAGTAGCAGAGGGTGAAGTAGTCTGTATTATTGGTGCATCTGGTTCTGGAAAATCAACTTTTTTGCGCTGTCTAAATCGCCTTGAAGAACCAAGCAAGGGTGAGATTATTATTGATGATAAGCCCGTAGTTGGAAAAAACGTAAATATCAATAAAATACGCGAAAATGTTGGTATGGTTTTTCAGCAATTCAACCTTTTTGCCCATATGTCTGTGAAAAAAAACATCATGTTTGCACCTGTAGAGCTTAAAAAGCTCACCACAACAGAAGCAGAGGCTAAGGCCATGCAGCTTTTGGAAAGAGTTGGACTCGCAGATAAAGCAGAACAATACCCACACCAGCTTTCAGGTGGGCAAAAACAAAGGGTCGCTATTGCTCGGTCCTTGGCTATGAATCCAGATATTATGCTCTTTGATGAGCCCACTTCTGCCCTTGACCCTGAAATGGTAGGGGAAGTTTTGCAAGTTATGAAAGAGCTTGCCGCAGAGGGCATGACCATGGTGGTGGTTACGCATGAAATGGGCTTTGCCAATGAAGTTGCCGATAGGGTTATATTTTTGGC
>CAYJHU010000333.1:0-2291 GCA_964369655.1 uncultured Desulfovibrionaceae bacterium
GCATTTTGAACTTGACCAAGGCCTCTTTCTGTACTAGTCAAAGTGCATGCAAAGCACATTACAAGACCTTTTTTCTTCCAAAGTAAGGAGCCAATCTAAGCTACTTACTGTGCTTTGTGCTTCTCTTTTTAGCTTTACTTGACGCATGGCTGAGGGCAGGTTGTCCTTTAGCACTGTGTATGGTATGGCTAAGTAATCATTAATCATATCCCAAGTGTAACTGACTACGCTCCCTCATTTTCCGTACATTTTGTGCGGTTTTTTGTTTTAAAATTATCGACATTAAAAACAGGTTAAGACGAAAGATATGCAAGATACAACACTTCGGGTTTCGCAGGATAATTTGCGCTATGTGGCTGGTATTGATGTGGGTTCCATGGCTACCAAGGTGGTTATTATGGAATCATCTGCCAAGGAAATTTTGAGTACAAAAGTAGTTCCTACGGGCTTTGAACCACATAATGCAGCCAAGCAAGCTTTGGAACAGGCTTGTGCGGATGTGAGCATAACATTCCAAGATATAAGCACTATTGTGGGTACAGGCTATGGGCGCATTGCTTTGCCTTTTGCGCATAAAACCCTCACAGAAATATCATGCCATGCCAAGGCCGCGGTCTTTGTGTGTCCACATGCTGGCATGGTGCTTGATATTGGCGGGCAGGACAGCAAGGCCATTAAGGTTGCCGCCGACGCTTCGGTGCTGGACTTTGTGATGAATGATAAATGCGCTGCCGGTACAGGTCGATTTTTGCAAGTATTGGCGGGCATTTTGAATATGTCGCTGACCGAGCTTGGAGAGGCCGCTGCTCAAGGGCAGGCTGTTTCCATATCGAGCATGTGTGCTGTTTTTGCTGAAAGTGAAATTGTGGGCTTGCTTGCTAAGGGCACGAGGCCCGAAGATGTCGCGGCGGGAGTTTTTGTCTCCATCGCCAAGCGAATGCGCGGCCTGAGCGGACGAGTAGGGCTAAGCTCTGATAATGGCGCTTGTGTTTTTAGTGGTGGTTTAGCCACAAATCCGACCTTTGTGCGCTTTTTGGCACAAGAACTTGGAAAAGATATTTTTGTGCATGAGCATGCGCAATGCCTTGGGGCTCTTGGCGCTGCTCTTTTTGCAAGTCAATTATAATTATATTTAAGGATATTATCATGAAATGTACATCGCTCGATGCCATAACAACGGCCTTTGAACACAATGTTTTGCACCTGCATGAAGCCAAGGAAAATGGGCAACATGTGGTGGGGCAATTTTGTTTGTACACCCCATCTGAAATTAGCATTGCTGCCGGCGCTATCCCTGTGTCTTTGTGCGGCACAAAAAATGATTCCATTGCCAGCGCCGAAACAGAACTTCCACGTACTTTGTGTCCGCTCATTAAAAGTTCTTATGGCTTTGCTGTGGAGTCGTCCTGTCCTTACCTTTCTGCCTCTGACCTTGTGGTGGCAGATACTACTTGTGACGGGAAGAAGAAAATGTATGAATATTTGGCCGAAAGGGTTCCCCTTGAGCTCTTGCAATTGCCGCAAGTACAAAATGAAACTGCGCTTGTTGCTTGGCGCGAAGAGCTTGCTAAGCTTGTTAAGCATATGGAAAAAAAGTTTAATTGCCACATTGGTGATGCAGAATTGCGCAAAGCCATTGATATTATGGAGCGTGAACGCAAAGCACTCAAGTCTGTTTTGGATATGGCCATGATTATTCCCTCCCCCATCACCGGTATGCAGTTGGTGGAGGTTGGCTTTAAGACCTCCTATTTTCCCGATAAGGAAAAAGCCATCAGCATGCTGGAGGCCGTAGCAGAAGAAATGCAGACTCTTGCCGCCGCCGGAGAAAGCCCCTACACCAAGGACACTGTGCGAATTTTACTCACCGGTGTGCCCGTGGGCATGGGCTCGCATAAGGTGGTGCGTCTTATTGAAGAATGTGGCGGTAATGTGGTTTGTCTTGATAATTGTTCAGGCTACAAAAAAACGCGCGTCACAGTGCGGGAAGAAGAGGATGCCCTCATGGCCATTGCTCGTGCATATCTTGATGTACCTTGCGCCGTGATGTCGCCAAATCCTCATAGATATGAAGCTTTGCGTACCATGAGTGATGAATTTTCTGTGGATGCCATAATTGACCTTACATGGCATGGCTGTCAAACCTATGATATTGAAGCAGGACGCGTGCGCCCCTTTGTACAAAATCAGTTGGAAAAACCATTTTTGCATCTTGAAACAGATTATTCAGAGACGGATACCGAGCAACTCAAGGTACGCATTGAAGCCTTTTTGGAGATGGTAGCGCATCG
>CAYJHU010000334.1:0-2282 GCA_964369655.1 uncultured Desulfovibrionaceae bacterium
TAAAAAACTAACTAAAAAACTTAAAAATTATAACCTTGCATTAAATCTTCTAAGGTGTCACGGCGGCGAATGAGTTTATGGTTGCCGTCTTTATCGATGAGCACTTCGGCTGGGCGCAGGCGCTGGTTGTAGGTAGAGCTCATGACATAACCATAAGCACCGGCGTCTAAAATACCTAAGATATCACCTTCTTGGATGCGGGGAAGCATGCGTTTTTTTGCTAAAATATCACCGCTTTCGCAGATATTACCTACGACGGATTGCTCGATGAGCTCAGCATCAGGGCTACCATTTTTGCGATATACTTCTACATCATGATGCGAATCGTACATCATGGGTCTGGCTAGGACGTTGAAGCCGAGGTCTGTGCCGGCATAGAGGTTTTCGCCGTTGCTTTTAGTGGCATAGACGGTACCGAGCAGTACTGAGCACTCTGCCACCACATAGCGACCGGGCTCCACAAAAAAACTTCCTGCATAGCCGGTTTTTTCTGCCCATGTGCTGAGGAGCGCGTGGAGTTTTTTTCCAAGCTCGGCTAGGTCAAGGCGTGCTTCGCCGTCATATTTGCGATAGGGGATACCAAAACCGCCACCAAAGTCTATGATTTCGAGCTTTTCAAGCGCACCTTGCGGAAGGGTTTCGGCAAGGGAAAGCAAAAATTCTGCGGCATTTAAATAACCATCGGCTTCCATAAAGAGTGAACCGATGTGCTGATTAATGCCTGCAAGGGTGAGGTCATATTTTTTAAGCACAGCAAAAACGTCGTTTACCATGTCAGGGGTAACGCCGAATTTTGTTTCTTTTCCGGCGGTGATAACTTTTTGATGGTGGCCTGCGCCAATGCCAGGATTGAAGCGAACCATGACCTTACCGCCTTTGTTAAGGCTCCCTAAAAGCTCCAATTGGGATAAAGAGTCAACACTTATAAGTACACCATTATCCACAGCATTTTTTAATTCCTGCATGGAAACATTGTTACAGACATAAAGGATATTTTCCTTGGGAAAGCCTGCTTTTTGGTTCATAAAAAGCTCACCTGGGCTCATGGCATCTACGACACAATGCTCTTCGCGAATAATTTTTAATAGCTCAAGGTTGGTGTTGGCCTTGGCAGAATAATTTACACGAAAGCCTTTAAGGCTGGAGAGGGCATTAAGCTCTTGGCAGCGCGTGCGCAAAATATTTTCATTGTAGACGTACAATGGCGTGCCGTAAATGGCGGCAAGCTCTTCCGGTGTGCTTTTTCCAAAAAATTGGCAAGAATCTGTATATGTTGAACGAACGTTTGGCATAGTAACCTCATAATTTGAATTTTGAAAAAAATAGATACCTTTGAATATATTATTTTGTCAAGAAAATCTTTGTGTTAAGGGAAACAGGCATTAATTAAAGAATTTTAGATAAAAAATCATGCAAAGAATGCTTAAGGCTTTGTCTTGCCAAGTTTGTGAGAACTAAAGTAATATTACTTTACCAACAATGAATGTATGCAAAGTATGTATTGAATACATACGGAAAAAATGAGGTGCCAATGCAAAAGATACTTTTTCCCCCGCCAAGATATTTGAGCTTAACTGCTATTATGAAGAATGAGGCTAGTTATTTGGCGCAGTGGCTAGAATATTATATATTGATGGGGATTGAGCACTTTTATTTATATGATAATGGTAGCGATGACGGTACAGTGGAGATAGCGCAAAGTTATGTGGAGCGAGGATTTGTAACACTGCACCATTGTCCTGGTGTGAAAAAACAAATGTTTGCCTATTGCGATGCTTTGAAAAAGTATAGGGAACACACGCGCTGGATGGTTTTTTGTGATTTGGATGAATATATTTTGCCAAAACAGCGCACTTCCATCATGGCCTTAGTACGTGAATATGATAAATGTGATCAAATCTTGGTGCGTTGGCTAAATTTTGGCGATTCGGGGTATATTACTAAGCCAGATGGGCTGACGGTTGAAAAGTTTTTATACAGAGAAGTGAGTAATTGTCATTTAAAACCAATACTTAAAACAGAATCAGTGTTGCACTTTTTTAATATGCATATTGCCATGACCACGGGGGTTTCTTATACTTTACCTTATGATGAAGCTCAATGTAATCACTATGTTGTGCGTTCATTTGAAGAGTATATGTGTAAGAAAACCATGCGTAATAGGGAACAACCGGGAACGACCACCGGTGGTAATGTGGGCTATGAACGAGAATTTTTTCATGCGCATAATGATAATACTGTCTATGATGATAGTATGTTGAGGTTTGTGCCAAGTCTTAAAC
>CAYJHU010000335.1:0-2247 GCA_964369655.1 uncultured Desulfovibrionaceae bacterium
AAATTAGACTTACTCGCATGGGTAGCAAGAAAAAACCTTTCTACCGTGTGGTAGCCGCAAATGCACAAACTCGTCGTGATGGACGTGCATTAGAATATCTTGGGTACTACAACCCAATGACTGATCCTGCTGACGTTAAATTGGATGCAGAGAATATCAAAAAATGGCTCAGCCTTGGTGCTGAACCCACTGATACCGTGCGTTCACTCATCAAAAAGCATATGGGCTAGGCGCAAAACGCCCTCCCTGTTGTTGACTTTTAGGAGGTGCATATGAAAGAGCTTATTGAGTACATTGCAAAAGCATTAGTAGACACGCCTGAAAATGTACAGGTGCGGGAAGTTGAGGGGGAACAGACCTCCGTTCTTGAACTGAAGGTAGCTAAAGAAGATATAGGTAAGGTTATTGGCAAACAAGGCAGAACTGCCCGCGCCATGCGTACCATTCTTGGAGCCGCTGCAACTAAGGCAAAAAAACGCACTGTTCTAGAAATTTTAGAATAGTTTTTTGCGCAACGACTATGGCTACAGAATATGTTTTTATGGGGACCATTACCCGTCCCCACGGAATTAAAGGGGAGATTTGCGTCGATTGGCACGCAGACTCCCCTGAACTTTTGCGTGGCACTTTCTTTTTACAAAGAGGCAATGAAGCACACCAAAAAGTAGAAGGCGCACGCACCCGCATGCATAAGGGGCGCCCCCTGCTGACCTTGCCTTTTGTAAACGATCGTAACGGCGCCGAAGCCCTACGCGGCACAAGTATTTTTGTGGAGCGCAGCGACTTGCCGGAGCTGAGCGATGAAGAAATGTATCTCCATGATATTCTTGAATTTGATATAATCAATCAGCACAGCGGACAAAGCATAGGCATACTTGAAGGGGTGCAATTTCCCTCTGAAGAACAAATGCTTTGGGTCATTCGCGCCCATGGCGGGCAAGAAATTCTTTTCCCTGCGGTGGAAGAATTCATCGTCTCCTTTGATGAAGAAGCTAGAAGCGTGGTGATTAATCCGCCGGAAGGACTGCTTGAACTCTACCTTGAGCAAGACAGTGTTCCTTCCAAAAAATCCACTCAAAAAAAGTAAACATGCCTGAATTACCGGAAGTCGAAACCATTGCACGAACCCTGCGCCCCTTGGTTCAAGGCGCGTGCATACAAGACGCTTCGCTTTTTTTGCCGCGCACCCTAGATATGAGCGGCGGTGGTTCACTTCCCCTTGAGAGCCTACACGGTAAAAGCATCACAGATGTACAAAGGCGGGGAAAACTCGTCTTGCTCATGCTTAAAGGGCAAAGCCACACCCCGCATGATGCCAGTATCTTAGCCGTTCACCTTAAAATGACCGGGCGTCTTTTTGTTTATTCCAGCGACTATCCTCCGCAAAAACACACCAGATTTTCCTTAAATCTATTACACCAAGGGCAAGAAAAGCAGCTTTTTTTCGATGATGCGCGCACCTTTGGTTATGTTCGCATACTTTCTAAGGCATCACTTCAACTTTGGCCCTTTTGGCAAAAGCTTGGGCTTGAGCCACTTGAGCACAGTGCCCACGCACTTGCCGCATGCTATGCAAATAAAAAAGCTGGCATAAAATCCCTGCTCCTCAATCAAACGCTGGTGGTGGGAATTGGCAATATTTATGCCGATGAAGCGCTCTTTCGTGCCGGCCTGCAACCTGCGCGTAAGGCCGATACCATTTCTCACGCCAAGCTTACTGAGCTCATGCAAGCCGTGCAAGATGTGCTCAAGCTCTCCATTGAGCAATGCGGTTCGTCCATAAGAGATTATCGCGACGCTCGCGGTGATGCCGGCTCTTTCCAAAATACTTTCGCCGTTTACGGACGCGGTGGTGAAGATTGCAAAATTTGCTCAGCTCCTCTCATCTCCACGCGCGTAGCCGGACGCGGTACAGTCTTTTGTGAGCGCTGTCAGCAATAATTTTTTTGTTTGTTAGGGGCTAGTGTGTAATTTGTGGGAGGGGGAACTTTCTTGTTATACAGATAACGCTTGGTTGTATGTGATGGCGCTAAAATGTGCATTAAAAATAAATTTATATCGCCATTAAAGTTCTTTGAAGGGGGTCTGGGGGAAACTTTCTTTCAAGAAAGTTTCCCCCAGAAAAAAAACTAAAAACAAATACTTATCGTTTTACATTAGACACAGTGCGGGTGCCATCTTTATGGAAGAAGACGACGCGCACTTGAGTATTCTTATCGGCAAGGGTTCCATTGTCTTGCATGATTA
>CAYJHU010000336.1:0-2235 GCA_964369655.1 uncultured Desulfovibrionaceae bacterium
TCTCTCTTACCCGTAAAGCGCGCAAAAAGGTAGCCTAAAAGGACTATAAGGCTTGCGCCCACAAGGCAAGGGGTAAGTGCGTAGGTATAACCAAGATTTTTAATGCCTTCATCACCAACCACGGCTAAAAGAGCCGTGGCGCCCCCTGGGGGGTGTAAGCTTTTGGTAATTGTCATTAAAAAGATTGCGGCAGAAACACTGGTGCAGGCTGCTACCATATAGTGATCCCCTAGCAGGATTTGGCAGGTAACTCCGGCTATGGCTGAGATAAATTGTCCGCCGATGACATTGCGCGGCTGTGCAAGTGGACTTGTGGGAACACCGAAAACCAAAACAATGGTGGCGCCAAATGAAGCCATAAGAAATTCTATGTGCTGAGAACGAAAAACCCAATAATCTAAAAGTGCGATACAAAGCAAGCAGATGGAAGAGCCTACCCACGTCCAGAACATGTCTAAATGTTCATGATGTTTTCGGAAAAATTCCTTATATAAAAAACGTGGTGGCATGCTTTGTCCTTATCTTAATTATCTTAAGATATTAATTTATTCTTTGGTGACACCCAAGATTCTTCTTATTACGCAGTGCGGCCTGTGTAATGACATAGGCGGTATGCGCACCATGAAAAAGTTGAATAAGTGCCGGAGAAATGAGCGTATAACGATAAAAATCATGAATATGGCGAGAAAGCTCTCGTAAATCCTGAAAAGCACGGCGTAAACGTGCGGTATTACGGCTAATTCCCACATAATTCCACATGGTATGGCGAATGGTGGCCCAATCTTGAGCAATAAGTGCAGGGTCATCATTTTTTTCGCGACCGGAATGCTCCCAATCGGGAATGGCTTCAGCCAAATTAGCAGAAAGACTATCTTCGCCTCGACTGCGCGCTGCAATGTCTTTGGCGGCGGCATAGCCCCAAGTCACTGCTTCAAGTAAGGAAGTGCTGGCAAGGCGATTGGCACCATGTAAGCCGGTGCATGCGCATTCACCAATGGCATACAGACCATGGAGTTCTGTTCGGCCATGTAAGTCCGTTAAAATGCCCCCGCAAAAATAATGCGCCGCCGGCACTACGGGAATAAATTCATGCCGAATATCTATACCAATATCTGCACAATTTGTAAAAATGGTGGGGAAGCGTTTTTCTAAATCATGCTGAATTTTACTTGCATCCAGATAAAGACAGGGGGCGCCGGTGGAGAGCATCTCGTTGACCATGGCTTGTGAGACAATATCACGCGGCGCAAGCTCTTTACGCGCGTCATATTTATGCATAAAAGGCTTACCGCTAGCATCTAAAAGCTGTGCTCCTTCACCGCGCATGGCTTCGGTAATAAGCTGGCATTGTTTATGTAATTTACTATAGAGCGCAGTTGGATGAAATTGCACAAATTCCACATTTGCAAGAGCCACCTGTGCCCGATGTGCCATGGAGATCGCCGATCCAACCGACGTTGAAGTATTGGTAGAGTGTAAAAATATACCGCCAACGCCGCCGGTAGCTAGAATTGTCCACGGCGCAAGCAAGGTCTGCACTTGTCCTATATTTTTATTGAATACATAGGCACCAGCGCAACGATTTTCTACCTTATAACGATAATCTGAACGTCGAGCATGATGGCGACTGGTAAGTAAATCAATGGCATAACATTGCAGCAAGCTGGTAATGCGAGGATGTTCTTTCACTTCCTTGATAAGTGAGCGCATAATGGATGCTCCCGTATAGTCAGCCGTATGTAGAATACGGGCATGACTATGCCCACCTTCGCGGGTCAAATCCCACTGTCCTTTATCATCCTTGTCAAAGGGCACTGCCACCCTTTGCATGAGCATGCGCTCTACAGCTTTTGGCCCTTCACTGCACAGATATTTCACGGCTTTTGTATAATTATACTTATGGCCGGCATCTAGTATATCTTGTTCCAGTACTTGAGTGTCATTTTCTTGTGCCGCCTTATAAATAATTCCGCCTTGTGCTAATTCAGAATTACCGCCCCCAAGGGCATCTTCTGAAGATACAAGCACAACTTCAACGCCGGCATCGGCAAGCGCAAGGGCAGCCGTACATCCGGCAAGACCGGAACCTATAATTAACACTTGGCTATGTTGTCGTATTTCCACCACAGACACTCCATTTACTACACTACAGCAGTATTACTAAACACTTATGAACATTTCAGAGATTTTTCCACAAGGAGAAATCGTATATAAAGTTTTTTGAAAGGGGTTTGG
>CAYJHU010000337.1:0-2212 GCA_964369655.1 uncultured Desulfovibrionaceae bacterium
TAACAGTGGTTGAACCAAGTTCAACTAACGTTCTTGAAGGTGAAACTGTAAGTGGCAAACTTTCTTTTGATTATGGCGCAGACAATGACACCGATAAAGGCGCACAATTCCAAGTTCTTGATAAAGCTGGCGATCCAGCCACTGAAACTGGTGGAAAATACGACGTTGGCGATGGTTATGTAACGCTTACTAAAGATACTAATGGAGAAGTTACAGGCTATACTTTTGAAGCGAAAAGTGGCCATACTGGAGATACTGAGTTTTCTTTCAAAGTGACTGACTCTGACAAAGACTCCCAAGAAGAAGCTGTTGAGTTGACAATTTTATCCGACACAAAGCCTGGTGATTTGATTTTAGGTATTGATAATGAAATTGTGTCTACTAACTCGGTGCTTAATGTAGCTCTTCTTGTTGATAGCTCAGGTAGTTTCGAAAAAGGTGACATGACAGCCATCGAAAACGCTCTCAAGCTAATGCTTGATAAGCTCGAAACACTTGATCAAGGCGCTGCCGAGGTTAATGTTTGCCTTATCGACTATGACACAGGTGCACGTCTTGTATTTGAAGGTCTAGACAGCATTCCTGATAATTTAAATAATTTATGGAATAAAGGCGAGGGCGGTTCCAACCATGATCTAGCCTTTAGCTCTGCAGAAGGTTGGTTAAGTGCTCAGCCTGAAGGTAAAAATATAACCGTTATGCTTACTGATGGTGACTCTACCTATAACATGAAAGACACTGTACGCTTTGAAACAGAAACCTATGCTTACGGTGGCAAAACTTACACCTATGTTGGCAGAGAAACTGTAAATGAAGTTATAGATGACTACCGCTATGTTTATAAGGCTGCTGATGGCTCAACAATAGTAAGATACGATGCAAGAGGCTTGTTTGATTCACAAGACGATGGTTGGTATCTTAACAATGAGTTTGGGGCAAAAATTAATCCACAAGAAATTGTACTCAATGTTGATGTTACTGGTAAAGATCTTGGTGGCACAACTTGGGAACAAGGTGGCTATACCTTCCGCTTAGCTGATTATCAAAGTAGCGGAGAAATTAGCATGCCTATGTTGCAAGTTCTTATAGGCGGTAGATGGGAGAATGTAGGTCAAATAGGCCTAGAAGGTCCTGGCAATGCTTCTCGTCCTGCACAAGTTACAGCTGCTCTCAAAGCTGCCCAAGATTTGATTGATAATACAGGTAGCGACATATATGTCATCGGTTATGGCAAAGATTTGGATACAGATAATATTGATGATATCATCAACCTTAATGGAAATGATGGTAAAGCTTATTACGACGGTGTTGATGCTGAAACTGTCAGCACAATCTTTGGTGATGTATACGGTGATATTGAAGACAGCTTAAGCGAAAATGCCCTTAAAGATATTGTTAAAGACTCTGCTGGCTTAGCTGGAGAAAGCGATAGTGAATTTGTTGAAGCTGTACTTAAATATGACTTAGATCAATTAGAAGAGCTTGGCGACAAAATTGAAAAAGCAATAGAAACAGAAGCAGGCACTGCTGCTGCGCCGGATGATTATACTATAAATGGTAAAGAAGATAGCGATGTAATCGTTGGCTTCCGCGGTAATGAAACCATTAACGCCGGTGAAGGTAATGACATTGTATACGGCGGCGCTGGTGATGACACCATCTATGGCGAAGCCGGAAATGACATCCTCTTCGGCGGTAGTGGTGCTGACAGTCTCTTCGGTGGCGATGGTGACGATATCCTCTTTGGTGGCATAAATGATTTACGTCTTGAAGGCGGTATTGGCGACGATCTTATCATTTTAGATACTGATGCCATAGACAAGCTTACCGTTTCTGATGTGGTAAAAATCGACGGCGGTGATGACGTGGATGTGCTTCTTGCTGGTATTGATTCACTTCAAGGCGCTAAGGAAAAACTTGCCAATGGTGATATTACCAATGTAGAACTGCTTGCCTTTGGCGGAAACTTACAAGGCCAAACTGCTAAAGACATCATTGATGAACTTAACATTACAGATGATGCAGGAAATATTAAAGCAAATTGGACTGCTCAAGGCGAAGTTCCCGGCACAAATGGGGACGTGTACAATCAATACAGTGATGGTGACATTACTATCTTGGTATCTAAGCACGCACTTGAAAACAATAACTTCTAAAAGAAATTACATCTAAACCATAAAATAAAGCCCCCATGTATACACAAGGGGGCTTT
>CAYJHU010000338.1:0-2200 GCA_964369655.1 uncultured Desulfovibrionaceae bacterium
AGAATTCCCGCTTTTTAGCGGGCGGTGATTAAAAAAACAAGCCCCCCTATGGAAATCCATAAGGGGGCATTGGTTAAACGTCTAAAACTACTTTATGATGTTACTAAGGTTGTTTGAATAAGAATGGTTATTTCATCAGAGCCTTCACCCTTAGTAAACTCTGTATATCCCTTACTACTCAAATCTTGTGAAGCACTTGCTGTCCAGCCATTTTCGGTAGGATTAAAGCTTTCACCATCTTTAATATTCAAATTACTAAGAACCTCGTCTACATTTGTACCTTCAATATTACCTCCGCCGATAATAATTTCGATATTTTCAATAGTTCCATTGTTAATCATTTCTTTCGCGGCATCCATACCATTGACACCGGCTAGGAGAACATCTAGTGATCCATCTTCGTCGTCACCGCCATCAATATGCAATGCATCATTTGCGATACCGCCAAGAGTAGACAAATCTACCTTTATAAGGTCACTGCCTGCTCCCCCAAATATACCCTTATCACTTATGTCGCCAAGGATGAAATCATCACCGCTTCCACCATCGAGCAGATCGCTTCCAAGTCCGCCGTAAATGATATCATTGCCTTCGCCGCCATAAATGCTGTCGTCACCACTACCGCCGCGTAAGCCGTCATTGCCTTCACCGCCAACAATAGTGTCATTTCCACTACCGCCGTAGATAAGGTCAACGCCTTCTTCACCATAAATGGTATCATCACCGCCGCCGCCATGTGCCATATCCACAAAGGGGCGACTTAGCGCTGTAATATCAGTGGCAAGAGCGCTATCTTCATTATTCGCATCGGTAACTATATTGCTATCTTCACGTATAGTACCATCTTCATTAGTACCGAACATGAATTGCTCCAAGGAGTCTTGCGCTTGTTGCTTCAAGCCTTCTGTATTAGCATTATTATCTTGGCTTGCCACATGGCCCTCACCAAGATAAATGGTATCATTATACTGTCCGGTTTGAACAACGTCATTGCCAACGCCCACATCAACAGTATAGCCATCTTTATCATACGCATCTTGCTGATTAGCAACCTGCGTGGTGCCGGGCGAAGGATTCGAAGTGGCAAAACTCCCCTGCCAATTTGTTACCAAGCCACCATCAGCATGAGGTGTTGTATCTAAAATCGTGATATTATCAATAAGATCACCTTGCGAGTTAATATCAGGATTCACCGGCGGAGGAGGTGTAGGCTCTTCCGGCTCTTGGGGGCTTTCCGGTGTAGGGCTGTTAATGCTATGTGTTACACTGTCACCATCACCGTCCTCAAAGGTTAAGCCTACAGGCTCTCGTCCTTCTGGGTTTACTTCATAAGAAACTTCCCAGTGCTGATTATCAGTGCTTGTAAGAGTAACATCGCCCATTTTAAGGATATGTTCCTTCGTTTCTTCATCATAAGTATACGTTACAACAGGCGCGTTCGGGAAGAAAAGCCCATTGACAGGTATAGCTTGCCAACCGCCATCTACCCACTCAACACCAACCTCATAGGTTGCACCAGTATTAAGGAGTATTTTTCCGGGCCCATCGCCGCCAAAGTCAACTTCAAGTTCTGCCTTTGCAGTCGTGCCTTCTAAAACAGCAGTGCTTTCTCCATAGCCTTCTTCACCTTCAGATTCACTTTCAACAATAACAGGCCCATCATCACTAATATCTACGTTAATAGTGACTTGCAATCCCTCTGTCGAGTTTGAAGGCTCCTTACCATCTTGAATAAGCACATCAAAGGAATCAGCATTCTCTTGAATCTGGTCATGGTCATTATCAGATTTATGATCCTTATTGACATCGTCATCATGGTCATAGCTCTTTGTTTGCTCATAGGTGTAACTTAGTGTAAATTCACCTGTTTCTTTATTATAAGCCAAATCTTCACTTACAATCAAACTACCATATCCAAGCGGATTCTCAACGCTAAAATCATTACCATCCGTAGGCGATAAACTATAAGAACCATCTTCATTTTCTATAACAGTAAATGTCGTATCACCTATAGTAATCTTTCCTCCATTCATAGTCTCATCTGAAGTGAAGAGGATCTGCCCAGAATCAGTAGCAAGATTAGTAGCATCGCCCAGATTTTTATCACTGGTAGTTAAATCGGTTTTTGATACAGCGCTAGGATCCACAGGATTGTCTGGATCAGGGTCTTTCGGTGGCACGATTTCTGGCGCATCGTTGG
>CAYJHU010000339.1:0-2199 GCA_964369655.1 uncultured Desulfovibrionaceae bacterium
TTGAGGCGGTGAAATATTCATTAAAAATAGCGCTCTATCGCTATGAAAGTTTTTTGAGGGGGTTTGGGGGAACTTTTTTTCAAAAAAGTTCCCCCAAAAAAATTGCTCTCATAACAAAAAATTGACACTCAATTTTCTTCAAAAACTAAATAATATTTAATAAAATCATATTTATACGTGTTTGGCAAAGTCTTTGCATTAGCCCTGTCATCGGATTCATCTTTAGACATGGGGAAATGCTATGAACGTATCAACAGCAACACCAACACGGAAAATTTTTTCAAGCCTTGCATCGGCCTTTAACTATACTTGCTATGCAGGTGCAACCTTAAGCATTGCCATTTTGCTTGTGGGCTTTGTGCCACAAATGGAAGGCACAGAGGTTCGTCGCTTTGTGGTAAAGGACGTGGCTAAGTTGCAACCTGAGGACTATCCAAAACCCATTGAGGCTCTCGGCGGGTGGTCGGTTCGTTCTTTGGTGACAAAAAATATTTTGCAGCATGAGCATGGTAGTGTTGAAGAGCGTGGGCAAGATGTTGACGAAGTGGCGCAATGGGTTGAGTTTTCAGAGCAAGATATTTTTCTGAATACCTATATGGGAAATCGTGGCTTTGAACAAGTAGCTACTTCAATGGCCTTGGTGCTGGCGCATGATGCCGGGCTTTATGGGCATGCAGGTGGCATGCATGGAGCTCAGCTTGTGAGTACGCAGCTTAGTCAACAAGGCGAAGCATTAACTCCCAACGGCACGCCTTTACGCTGGGCCCAAGCCATATCTAAACTTGCCCCTGCACAAAAAGGAAGCTTGAGCAAAGCTAGCTTTGACTTGCTTTGTGACCTTGGGCGTCCGTCCATTGACGCTTTGCAGTCAAAGCTTATGGCACGAAATGGCTATAGCCTTGGTACATTGCCAAGAGTAAGTGGTTCTATGGCAGAACGAGCAAATTTGTATAAAGACATTGTTGCTGCCGCTTCAAAGAAATTTGGGGTGCGTCAGTCGCTTATTTTAGCCATTATCCAAACAGAAAGCGCCTTTAGACCGCATGTGGTTAGCCGTGCGCGCGCCATGGGTCTTATGCAACTTTTGCCAGCCACTGCGCGCAGCATGCATAGATATGTTTATGGTACAGCTCCGCACCTTGGCTTTGAGCAAATTACCAAGCCTGAAATGAATATTACCCTTGGCACTGCTTTTGTAAAATTGATGATGACGCAATATTTTCATCAAATTCAAAACCAACGCTCACGCGAATATTGCACCATCGTTTCTTACAATATGGGCCCAGGTCGTTTATTTCCCTTCTTTGGACGCACTAAGGCTCAAGCCATTGCCAATATCAATGCCATGGGGCCGGACGAAGTGTATAGACGCCTTGTCACCGGTTTGCCTTACAGAGAAACGCGCGCCTATCTAAATCAAGTTAGTGCACGTGACAGGCACTATAGAAATTTATAAAAACTAGAAATGGCGTTGCAAAAAAGGACTGCAACGCTTTTTCATTGAAAAAATTTACTTGAAATTTTCTTAGAAAAGAAATAGTGTCTCCCGTTAATTGTACATTACAAAAATCAACATATAAATTGAGAATTACACAAAAACTCCACCATGAAGTCGTAAGTGTTTTTCTAATAATAAAAAGGAGTTTTTATGTTACGTATTGTTCCCTTGCTTTTGATGTTAGTGTGCCTTGTTTCTGCTTGTAAACCTACAGAAGAAGCGACAGCCAAGGAAGAATTGAAATTCAAAGTTGTAGATATTGCACGTATTTTTCGTGACAGTGAGCCAGGCAAAGCCGGCGTTGAGTTCTTAAACTCCATTCAAGGTGAAATGCAAAAAGAGCTTGCTACTATGCAAGCAAAATTACAAGCTAATCCTGAAGATGCACAGGTTCAGCAAGAATTGCAAATGACCTATAATATTTTGCAACAACGTATGAATACTGAGCAACAAAATGTCATGAATATTTTGAATGACCTTACTCAGCGCGCCATGGATGAATATCGTAACACCCATAAGTTGCATATGATTCTTGGCTCCGAGACAGCCTTGTCTTATGATAACTCTTTGGATATTACCGCAGATATTATTGCTACCATTAACAAGCAAAAGGTAGAATTTAAGCCTGCTGCACCGGTAATGCCAACCCCTGCTCCTCAGCCTGCTGAAGAAAAACCAGCAGACGCCAAGCCAGCAGACGC
>CAYJHU010000340.1:0-2193 GCA_964369655.1 uncultured Desulfovibrionaceae bacterium
AAAGGATGCGAAAGCAAAAGGCGAGAACGCGCTTTTTGCATCATTTCCTGCGAGGTAGTATGGCTATTGTCTTGAGTGTTTGGCATATTTTTTATTGTTTAATTGCTAGTTGAGATTTTTCTGGGGGAGGGGGCTTTTTGAAAAACGCCCCCGCCCCCAGACCCCCTCCCACAAAAACTTTTTATGGCGGCATAATTACATTATAAAAACAAAATCATTCCGCAATTATAGTTTTGGAGAGACGGTTGCCCTTTTCAACATAATAAAAACCTAGCATTTTAATGTGCTAGTTTGATTAAGATAATCTGTTCAAAAAGGGTGAGATGCGAGGTAGGCGAAGTTTTTTGCGAAGGGAGCGTATCAATACATACGTGACCGAAGCAAAAAACGAGCCTCACGAAGCAGATTGCCCTTTTTCAACAGATTATCACATTAGGACAGATGCATGCTCACTAGCCCAAGCAATAAAAGCTTCAGTTTGCACAAGGCTTTCGTCTTGGCACACGGCCGTGCGCATCAGCAAAACAGAAAATTCTACCGGCAAGCGCTTGGCAAAAATGACTATCTTTTCAATATTTTCCGCACTAGCCTTGCTTCCCAAAGCTTCGCACAAAGCATATAGTGTTGCTGGCTCCTTAGGCACGGCTATGCTTTGTGGCTTTGCAACAATGTCTGCCACCGTTGGTAAATCGCGCCATACCTGCAAAAATCCCATAAATTCTGTAGCCGCAGAAGTCCCCACCGTACCCTCAAAGAGTTCAAATTCAATGGAAGCGTCGGGTTTTGCTTTGAGTATTTGTGAAACAAATTCCCACGAGCGCGGAGAGGCAAAGGCTTTGGCTGATTTTTGCGGATCAAAGTCATGAAGTAATTTGGGCCGAAAACGTATAAAAGCAATAACTTCTTTTGCAATATCGGAGTTTTGCGCCCAAAGAACCCAATCATCAGCCGAGGTTTGCATATCAATGTGTACCATGCGATTAGCGAGAGCTGTTGGCATGCGATGGGTGACGGAGCGATCCTTTTCGCCATTGCCGGCGGCAACCACAGTCCAGCCAGACGGCAAAACATATTCTCCAATACGCCGGTCAAGTACCAACTGATAACAAGCAGCCTGCACCAAGGGCGGCGCGGCATTAAGCTCATCCAAAAAGACAATACCCTTATCTTTATCATCTTCTCGCGGCAAAAAAGAGGGAGGACACCACGCGGCAAGCTTATCATCTGTAATATGCGGCAAACCGCGCAAGTCTACGGGATCAAGCAAAACAGCACGAACATCTATCAACTTATATGCTCTGTCCTTAGCCACTTGCGCTACAATTTGACTCTTGCCGATGCCGGGGGCTCCCCACAAAAAAATAGGTTGCTGAATATCAATGAGGAGGTGCAATGAGGCAGTAACTTCTGTTGGATTCACAATTTGTCCTTTAATTAATATATGCATACGCTAGTATTTTTGATTTTGAAAGTCAACGCTAAATTGAAAAAACTTTCTCTCATAAAAACTGATTCTTATGAGAAGGAGAAGCATTTAAAATAACACAAAAAAACATGTATTTTGTATACTAAAATTGTACACAACTAATGAACACTCTTGTTTATTTTTTCACATGTCTTTTTCTGTAAAAAAATCATTATAAAAAAGTTAGCAACTTCAAGGATTGAAACACTTAAAGTAAATAAAAACAAATAATTAACAAAAAGAATTTTTTTTAAAATTTTTTATTTTTTCTATTCTAACACTTGTCAAGGTGAAAACTTTGTGGTAGGCATTGCTTACTTGTGAATAAATATCTTTTCTGTTTTTTTCACATGAGAAATCGCAGGAATTTTTTGACAAAGGTTTACTTTGCAAAAAAGTATATTTGGTCATTTTCGTCATACTGTGATGGCGAAAACATAATATGCCGATTTAATTCGGAAATTTAACAATGTGGAGGTAGCCAATGGCTAAACATGCAACCCCTAAGCTAGACGAGCTCGAAAGTGGGCCCTGGCCTAGCTTTGTATCTGACATTAAGCAAGAAGCAGCCGCAAGACTTAGCAATCCCAAGAATTTAGATTATCAAATTCCTGTGAGCTGCCCTGAGGACTTGCTTGGTGTATTAGAACTTTCGTACAACGAAGGTGAAACCCACTGGAAACACGGTGGTATCGTAGGCGTATTCGGTTACGGCGGCGGCGTTATCG
>CAYJHU010000341.1:0-2161 GCA_964369655.1 uncultured Desulfovibrionaceae bacterium
TACTTTTATTCACATACGAAACATATTGCTTATCTGTACCCATAATGTGCTTAATGAGCCATTCTTTTAGAAATTCTAAAAGTTCAATACTTAAGGCTGCATTGCCCTTTTCAAACTGCTTTTTGAAGTCTTTAAGCTTTTGTACAAATTTAACATGAGTTTTCTTATGTGTTTGACTATCCGGATAGTTTGAGGCAGAAAAAATACTTTCTTCATCATTAAAGTGCGTTACCGTATAATCTGACAATTGATCCAAAAGTTCACTCAACACCTTTTCATTGGCTTGCTTTTGCATGGCACTATATAATTTATTGATATAATCACACAGCCTTTTGTGTTGGCTATCTATAGGTTCAAGGCCAAGATTCAAGTCCTTGGTCCACTTAATAAAAGTATCACTAGATGTTGCCGCATCAAGGTTTCCGGTATCTAGGGCATGCACAATAATACCAATTTCATCCACACTACTTGAAAAACTAATAAGTGTATTCATGACATTGCGCATATGTTCGCTAGTGCTCGCAGATACATTTTGCACTATTTCCATGGCCTCGTTTACCTGATGACTTGTCTTGGATTGAGTTTCGGTCACAGTGGCAATATCATTAAGCTGTGCGGCAGTTTCATCCATTCCCATCACAATATCATGCATAAAAATACCGGCTTGCGAGGCCTTTTGCGCACTATCAACCGTATGCTCAACAGCCCTAGCCACCGCTTGCATATTAAGGTTTGTTTCTTCTTGAATGCTGGCAACGGCACTTTCCACTTCCTTAGTGGCAAGAATTGTTTTTTCCGCAAGCTTGCGTACTTCATCGGCCACAACGGCAAAGCCACGCCCAGCATCACCGGCTCTGGCAGCTTCAATGGCCGCATTGAGGGCAAGCAAATTTGTCTGATCGGCAACATCATTAATCACGCCCATAACCTTACCAATATCTACGGTTTTTTCCACAAGGGAGTTCATGGTTTCGCGTAGACTCAGCACAGTTTCTTTCACAAGTTCGATACTGCTTACAGCGTCTTTTACATCACTAGCCCCCACAAGAGCATTTTGTCTTGAGGACTCAGCCCCTCTAGAAGCAGCAAGTACTTTTTGCGCTGCTTCTGTGGTGCTCTCAAGCATAAGATGCATGGCATCATAAGTTTCTTTAACATGAACAACTTGCGATGACATGCCAGATTCTACAGCTTGAACAACCTGTGTAAGATTCCGCACCCCAGACCCAAGCTTGGTAGTCACGCCGGAGGCTTTATTGCTAATCTTCTTCATGTCATTTAAGGTTTTATCTTGTTGTTCTTTTTGACGACTAAAAACCTCTAAATCTTGAATAATCTTTTGTTCTTTTTGTTCTAATTCTTTATATTGTTTCTGTAATTCAGAATACTTCTCATGCCATTTCTCATGCAAATCAAGAACAGGAGTAAAAAAACTCTGCTCAGATTCATAAGCTGGCTTAGATATTTTTTTGTGATCAGTTGATAAACCTTGTGTCAGCTCAACAAGATTTGCTGCCAATTCTTTGGGAAGAAGCGAAACAATAAAAGCCCCTAAAGCAACAAAAATAGCACTTATTACCACAAGAATAACATTCCAAGGACTTGAAATATCAAAGAACACACTGACGCAATTTAAGACAAGCAAAGCAAATAGAATCAAAATCATTCGTACGTCTATTTTCATAAAGTTCTCCATATTTTTTCTGCTCTACGTTCTAATCGTCAAGATTGGAAAAAAAATTACAGAGAGTGGATATTTTATCATAAAAAAAGTGAAGAAAGAAAGCTTGCCTTTTATAAGGAACATACTTATTATCATTTTTTACCATGGGGACGCATTGGTTTCGACAGGGATGATGAAGCCAAAGTTGCAGGTCGAGGCGCCGCTGGCCTCGTAAAAAGCGGCACAAAAGTAATTGCTAAGAACGATTACGACTACGCCTACGCTGCTTAATACCAGCGCGGCAACGGTCACTCGATGACCTCGTCAATCCGGATGACGCCTAATAATCCGGTGCGGCGACACTTTATTAGGCTAGTGAAGGTATGCGTTTGCTGGTGCTAACACGAAACTCTTGCAGCGAACTGGTCAAGGATCGCCTGGTTGGGGGCCACATCTGCGACGAGAATTAATCCTAACCTAAACCTGTAGACGCTTTGT
>CAYJHU010000342.1:0-2157 GCA_964369655.1 uncultured Desulfovibrionaceae bacterium
GGAAAAAGTTTCCGGGGATGCGACCAGCTGCATACATTTTTTCTGTATATTCAACGGTTAACGGGAAAAAGCCTTTATCTTGCTCTAAAGTTTGGGAGCAGGCTGTAACAAGTACCACCGTGCCACCGCACTGAATCCACACGGCACCATGAGCCTGATTGGCAAGGCGGCCTACTTCAAAAATAACTTCTTTTCCGCCAATAAGTGCGCTTAAACGTGTGGGTGTAAAAATATCTTGCATTATACTATCCTTTCACAAAACAAAGGGGAATCCGAGAAAATCAACGAAAATAATTAATGTAGCAGTAATTTATTATTTTTCGGGAGGCTCTGCCTCCCAAACCCTCCGTCTGTAAAAGATAGGGGGAGGATAATCCCCTTTGGAAACCCTAGTTCGTCATTTTTCAATTTGAAAAATGACGGGGTCAACTCTAACTACTTCAAAAACTCACTATTCTAAAAAATATTTTATAGATTACAAGAATTTTCCGTAAGGAAAATTCAAATAAAAGTTTTTGAGGGAGGGGGTCTGGGGGAGGGAATTTTTTTCAAAAAATTCCCTCCCCCAGAAAAAAATACTACTCACCAAACTACATTTCAAAAATCGCTGATACTCTCGGCCCCCCCTTTCTACTCTGTGCATATTTTAAGCATCCGAGCTTAAAATATAAATATGTTCTTAATAAAAGACTCAAGAGGATGAGTTATCCTCTTGAGTCACGCCTTACAAAACGTTACAATTACTTGCGCAATCCTAACTTTTCAATGAGTGCACGGTAGCGTTGTACGTCTTTATTACGTAAGTACTTTAAGAGCTTACGACGCTGACCAACCATTTTCAAAAGCCCTGTACGGGAATGGAAGTCCTTCTTATGTGCTTTGAAGTGACCGGTAAGTCCTTCAATGCGTGAAGTGAGGAGTGCAATTTGCACTTCGGGTGATCCCGTATCGCCTTCGTGTTTGGCGTGTACATCAATGACAACTTTTTTTTGTTCTGCATTCATAGCCACAGCAATTCTCCATAGAATTTTAATGTTTATGGACTAAGGTAAAACCTTAGTCCAGGGTCCACAGTCCCCTTAAGACAGCCCAAACCGGTGCATTTTGCACCAATTCTTTGTTTGCCAAAGCTAGTGGGACACCGTCTTCACTCAGCAAAAGGGCATTACTTTCAGCACGAAGCCGATCAATACTCTCTGCCTGCTGTGCACAAAGCCCAGCATCCATATCTTGCGAATCAGCAGCAGCGCCATGAGGGAGGTTCCCAAGCCTCTCTTCGGCCTTTGCTGTCGCATGGTGTGTAAAAACTTGAGTCTTTGCTTCGCGATATGCCACGGGCATACCATTTTTAAGCCTTGCTTCTTCGGCGGCTGTGAGTGTGAGCACAGGCCAGTGAGGCAAAGCATGCGCAATGGGTATGAGCCATTGTTGCAATTTCTCCGGATGTTCCATGATGGCATCCAAACTATGTGCTTGATCTAGGCCAAAGGGATGGCTGTATTCTCGTGTGAGTCCTGTGAGCACAGCTCCGCACAAAAGGCGCTTCCCCAAGCTGTGGGCCAGGGAGCGTATGTATGTACCAGAACTACATTCCACACGAAAATCCACATATGGAAGACGCACATCAAGAACTTCCACCTGTGAAATTTCAATTTCTTTTGTTTTAACGGGCGTTTCTTTACCCGCGCGCGCAAGCTTATACAGGGCTTGTCCCTGATGCTTGGCAGCTGAGTACGGTGGCACAATTTGCTGACTTTTTCCAAGCCAAGCCATTATGGCCGTGCGTACTTCTTCTTCCGTAATATGTTCAAAGGGGCTTTGCGCCGTGATTGTGCCTTCAGCATCCCACGTATCGCTTTCCTGCCCAAGCTGTATGGTACCGCTATATATTTTCTTGCCATCTGTCAAGAGATGACCTGATATCTTCGTCGCCTGCCCAAGCAAAACCAAGAGCACACCTTCGGCCATGGGGTCAAGGGTACCGCCATGTCCAATTTTTTTTTGCCCAATGCGCTTAAGCATAGAGATACAACGCGCCGACGTTGGCCCCTTAGGCTTATGTAAAACAAGCACTCCGTGGGCTTGTGCTGTGGATGAAGGGCTCATAGCATTGGCTCTTTGTCTTTAGAAAATTTTGATTATTTAATTTTTTCTGGG
>CAYJHU010000343.1:0-2145 GCA_964369655.1 uncultured Desulfovibrionaceae bacterium
GAACAGCAGCGGGCGGGGTCTTGGTGATAAAGCTAAAGGAGCGGTCTGCATACACAGTGATAACAACAGGAATAATCATACCTTTTTGGTCTTGTGTACGTGCATTGAACTCTTTGCAAAAACCCATAATGTTCAGGCCATGCTGACCAAGCGCCGGTCCCACAGGAGGGGATGGGTTGGCTGCACCTGCAGAGATTTGCAATTTAATTTTGGCAACTTCTTTTTTAGCCATTATTTAATTCCTTTAAAAACAACAGAGCTTTAAGTTTAGCCCTTGGAGACTTGTATAAAGTCCAGCTCCACTGGCGTTTGGCGTCCGAAAATAGAAACTGAAACTTTCAGTTTGCCTTTGTCGTAGTTTACTTCATCGACAACGCCGTTAAATCCACCAAAAGGTCCATCAATAACGCGCACTTCTTCACCTCGTTCAAAGTTGAACTTAGGCCGTGGCGTTTCTTGGCGTTCCTTCATAAGTTGTAAAATCTTCTCTGCTTCGCTATCGCGCATGGGAGAAGGTCTGTTTTTTCCACCGACAAATCCAGTTACCTTAGGAATGTTTTGAATAAGGTACCAAGAAAAATCTGTCATGGCCATTTGGATCATGACATAACCGGGGTAAAATTTTCTTTTTGTGGTGCGCTTTTCGCCGCCTTTTCCTAGTTCTTCCACTTTTTCAGTGGGAACAACTACGCGGCTAATGAGGCCTTTTGCTTGGCCATTACGTACCATTTCGTTGATGGTTTGCTCAACACGTTGTTCAAAACCTGAATAGGTATGAAGAATATACCAACGCATATTCTCAATCATAACCCCATCAAGCATGCCATAATTTTGTGGAGCGTTTTCACCATCTACTGGGCTGTCTATTAAACTCTCTGGCAGGCCATCAGCAAAAGTGTCCGTAGCATCTAAGCTATCTGTATCTTCTACAGCAGCTTCTTGCTCGGCGCTGATTTCATCGTGTAAATTATCTTCACTCATGTTTACAGCCTAAGAAAGAATTGTTTTGATAATGGAAGAAAGCCCTAAATCTACTAAGCCCAAAAGCACTGACATAACAGCTACAAAACCAAGTACAACAAATGTGGCACTGCGTGTTTCTTTGATTGTTGGCCAGCTCACCTTGCGAAGTTCGGCGCGAGCCTCTTCAACGTAGGTAATAAAACGTGAGATAGCACTTGGCTCAGTATTAGCCTTGGCTGTGTTTTGTGAAGCTGTTTTCTTTGTTGCCATAATGGGGTACCGTAGATGCTTTTTTGGGTAAAAAAATGGCAGGGCAGGAGGGATTCGAACCCCCAGCTTGCGGTTTTGGAGACCGCCGCTCTAGCCGTTGGAGCTACTGCCCTGCAGTTTTGAAGCCTAAGGGGGGCTAACCCCCAAAGGCCCAAACTATCAGTGTTATGCCATGCTTACTTGGTTTCGCGGTGCAAGGTGTGCTTGCGTTCCCAAGGGCAATACTTCATAAGTTCAAGGCGACCGGTTGTGGTCTTCTTGTTCTTGCGAGTGCTGTAGTTGCGACGCTTGCACTCAGTGCAGGCCATAAGTACATTAATACGCATGACAATTACTCAACAATTTCAGTTACAACGCCGGAACCTACGGTGCGGCCACCTTCGCGGATAGCAAAGCGAAGACCGGCTTCCATGGCAATGGGGTTGATAAGTTCAACGATGAATTGGCTGTTATCGCCAGGCATTACCATTTCTACGCCATCAGGCAAACCGATGATACCGGTGATGTCTGTTGTACGGAAATAGAACTGAGGACGATATCCGGAGAAGAATGGAGTGTGACGTCCGCCTTCTTCCTTGGAGAGAACATAAACTTCAGCCTTAAACTTCTTGTGTGGGGTGATGGACTTAGGTGCAGCAAGTACTTGACCGCGCACAACGTCATCACGCTTAATACCACGAAGCAGGGCGCCTACGTTTTCACCAGCGCGGCCTTCGTCAAGAAGCTTGCGGAACATTTCTACGCCTGTGCAAGTGGTCTTAACGGTTTCTTTAACGCCAACGATTTCAACTTCTTCGCCAACTTTAACAACACCGCGCTCAACACGACCGGTAACAACTGTACCACGACCAGCGATAGAGAATACGTCTTCGATAGGCATAAGGAATGGCTTATCAATGTCGCGCTCTGGCT
>CAYJHU010000344.1:0-2085 GCA_964369655.1 uncultured Desulfovibrionaceae bacterium
TTATTTTTTGGGGGGAACTTTTTTTAGGGAAAAAAAGTTTCCCCCAAACCCCCTTCAAAAAAACTCGTTGTGGCAATATCTCATCTTTGAAAAAATATCTCGGCACAAGGTTTTTAGTAGAGATTCTGGAGTAAAATTGAAACTACTCTGCAATAGTATAATGGCAAATAGCACTGCCCCATACGAAGGTCAAGCAAGGAACTTGAGGTTTTCTAGAGGATATTATCGCGCATCTTCTTGGTGGGTGGAGGGTTTGGGGCGCCTCCCCCTCAAAAAAATTACATAATTCCCGAACTACGCTTGGCAAAATGCAAAAACTTTTCTGCCAATACGGTAGGCGCGAGGGACTTGCTGGCATGTTCGCTGATATTTAAGAAAGCTTCTTCATCCATGGGCAGTGAAGCATCAGCCAGCGCCAATTCTTTTTCGAAGGCATCGCGCAAAAGCTCAAAGGAAGCTTCTACCTCAGGGTAGCAATTGTCATCTCGCCACGGCAGGCGCAAGCTTTGTGGCCAGCCGTTTCCTTTATGTGATATAATTTCAAGCGTGTACATGCCCTTATATTCAGGAGAATCGGCACGTTCGTTTTGCTCAGGATAGCAATGCTCCTGCCAAGCATTTATGGGCTCATGAATGCTGGAACACACCCGCACCGGCGGCAAGGCCAAACATTTTTCATAGTCCTCAATAATAAAGGAATAAGTGAGCACGGGGCGCATATTTCCTCTTTTTTTAACTATTTTCCATTCAATTTTCATACGGACTCCGTTTCATGTATACACACCACTTCCCCAAAGGGCGGGTCTTTTTTAACTTCTTTACTACTTACCCAAAGCACTGGGTAGGAAGGTTCCTCCGGAAAATACGGACACTCTAAATCTGTAAACCATAATAGGCATTTGGGGTGGATATTTTCTCCCTCTAAATAGCTTGGGATATGACGAAAATCCGTCCCGCCGCCGCCCTTTGGCTCTAATTTTAATGGTCTGTCCTCACGCCGATATATTGTGTGGCTTTGCACCTTGGTATCATGGAAGACAATGCACAAATCACTATCGTAAGACTCTAAAATACTTTCAAGTTCCGAACAAAAAAGACTTAGAGTTTGGGTATCAATGGAGCCGGAACAGTCCACCGCAAGCCCAATGGTCATAATGCGCTGTTCATTACGCGAAGGCAGATAAATATCTTGCGAAATATAACGCCGATTGGGCACCGACCACGTATAATCACCCTCATTGCAATTTTCGATAAAGCGCTCAAGCAAGATACGCCAATCCAAGGTGGGTTGCATAATTTCTTGATAAAGGCGTAATAAATTCTGCGGAATATCACCAAAATGCTGTGAGCTTTGCATGGCCTGCGACACATTTATCTTTGTCTCAAGCTCAGCCTCTTGCATATTGTCGTCATTTTCGGGGTTCAAAAGCGGATGGTCTTTCACCTCGCCAAAATAATCCGCATCACTTTTTTCCGTATTTTTTAGTTCATCCTCAGCACTTTCAGATGAGCTGGTTTGCTGCTCTTCCTTCTTTTGCTTATCTTCATTATTGCCACCAGCGCTACTTTGCTTTTGCTTTGTCTCTTCCATGCCATCCGGACTGGTCGAGCCGGAACCAGCACCCTCTCGCTCTTCAAGGCTTTTTTCCATAAGGTTAGCTTTTTGTGCGCCGCCATGAACATCTTGCTCATACATTTTCAATAATTGCACATAAATAGCATCAACACTTTGATTGGCATAACTCAAGTCAAGCTTATAGGTGCTTGGCAAAACAAAGCCCGCTTCATGCAAAAGGCCATTGATGGCTAAGTCGCAAGCTTTATTCCAAATTTGCTCATTGCGACCTTTGCGACGAATGTGATGGCCGCAAGCAAGGTGCAAAATTTCATGCGCCTGCACTCCCATGACCTGCTCAGCCGAAAGAGTTGAAATATACAGAGGATTATAGGCAAGCACCCGCCCATCGGTCCATAAATTAGAGCACTTAGTATCTACCTTAAGCTCTAGCTTGAGCGCCAAAGAGCCAAAAAAAGGATGCGAAAGCAAAAGGCGAGAACGCGCTTTTTGCATCATTTCCTGCGAGG
>CAYJHU010000345.1:0-2082 GCA_964369655.1 uncultured Desulfovibrionaceae bacterium
GCTACATTGTAAAGCTTGGCAAAAAACGCTTTTTACGTCTAACTGTAAAATAGTTAGTTGAAATTTTTTCTGGGGGAAACTTTTGTGGTGAACAAAAAGTTTCCCCCAGAAGGCTTTGTCAACACTCTGGCTTGAATATACAGATATTCAAGCTTTTTCTATTTCATATTCCGTGTAGGAAAAAATACATTTATCTTTTATGATGAAGTGCTATAGGCAAACAAGCAAAGGTTTCAAGCTTCACATTATCTGCAAACAATCTATATTCTTTTGCAAAGTGTGTAGTATGCTCTTGCTGCAAATGCGTAAGCCACGCATTTTGATCTTGCCATACTTCGTAAATCATAACTTGACACTCATTATCACGCTCTACATGTGAAAAAACAGCCACACATCCTTCTTCTTGCCTGACTTTTTCTAAAAATGCCGCTATAAGCTCTTGCATAGCATCATTTTTCCCCTCACACACCGTACATTGTGCCAATACGCCAACTTTTTTGGAAAGAGGGGTTATATCATCATACTTATCAAGATTACTGTCATCTAAAATCTGTTTGTAGGTAGTAAACTTTACTTCTTCAAAAAAGTCTTTAGAAGATTCTGAAAATTCGCTCACATGCTTTGTTTGTAAGTGTGCAAACCAACCTGCTTTATTTTTCCAAATTTCATAGACCATAAAGTTGTTATCATTTTTTGTACGTACATGAAGAGCACTCAATTCACAACCGGGTTCATCCGCATTTAATTTCAAAAAATCTACAATCTTATTATGCGCCTCAGAAACTTTATCTTCCTTGGCTGTAGCGTAACCTATTAAAATAATTTTCTCAGAAAATGCCATGTGCGTATCCCCTCAAAAACATTATATATCAGTAAATTGCACACATTTCATGCGCATTAGTCAACAAAGATTTCTTAGCAAAAAAATTATACTAAATATAAAAAGAAGTAAAGAGGAATGTAAAAAATTATCTGTGAGATGAGTAGGCGTTTCATATTATATCTATTTATAATTTTGAGTAATTCACTTCAAGTGAAACCAATACTATTAAGAAGGACTACAAAAAAAGAACCACACTACAAGTCATCGCAAGTAAGTGATAGAAAGCAAAGCGGGGGGGGGGACTCAAGAAGCCCCCTCCTCCAGAAATTGACAATATACCAAGCTCTAGCGTACAAGCTTTGCCATGCAAACATGGTTTGTCTATCTTTTACGTTGCGCTGATGATTCGCTTTATTGCGGCATTACCACAAATCTTGAGCGTCGCCTTGATGAGCACAATGGCGTAAAAAAAGGCGGTGCAAAGTACACTCAGGCGCGTCGCCCTGTGAGTTTGTGCGCTCATGCTGAGTGTGAAAGTCGCTCTGCTGCTTTGCGCCTCGAAGATAGCATCCGCAAATTACCACGTCACAAAAAAATTAGTGGTTTGCAAAGTTGTGGCATGAAGGAATAAGTTTATGTTGCCTTGGGAAGTTGTTTCTACCTTTTGTTTTACTGCCATCTTGTTGGCTTTGGCGCCGGGACCGGATAATATTTTTGTACTGACGCAATCTTCTTTGTATGGAGTGCGTGCCGGCTTAAGCACAACCCTTGGGCTTATGACCGGAATTATTGGCCATACATGCGCTGTGGCTCTTGGGGTGGCGGTAATTTTCCAAACTTCTCCCACAGCCTTTTTGGCGGTAAAAATCATTGGTGCAGCTTATCTGGTGTATTTGGCGTGGCTTACAATTCAAAGCGGCATTAGCTCTGCTGATTTGACGCAAAAACCCTTTGTGGGTAATATGGCACTCTATAAGCGTGGCATTATTATGAATATTACCAATCCTAAGGTTACGCTATTTTTCCTTGCACTTTTGCCGCAATTTGCAAATCCGGCTTATGGCTCTGTGACCATACAAATGTTTATGCTTGGGGGGCTTTTTATCCTTTCGGCTTCGCTTATTTTTGGATCTATTTCCTTTTTGGGCGGTCAACTTGCCAACTGGTTTAATAATTCTCCGCGCTATCAAAAATATATGAACTATGCCACGGCGGTGATTTTTGTGGGTATGGCAGTAGCTTTGCTCTTTTCTGTGTAA
>CAYJHU010000346.1:0-2081 GCA_964369655.1 uncultured Desulfovibrionaceae bacterium
AAAGTTTTCCCCAAACCCCTTTCAAAAAAACTTTTAACGCGAATTTTCCTTACGGAAAATTCTTTTATCTGTCCAAATAATAAATTGTATAGTTAAAAGCTCCATTTTTTCAACTTGTTGAAAAAATGCATATGGGTTTCCAAAGGGGATAATCCCCTTTGGCGGGGTGAAGGGGCAGAGCCCCTTCCTAAAAAATATTTTCGCCGCGTCACTCTTTTGGCGCAGCCACCTCACCCAAGAGAGCTGTTGCAAAATCCTTTCCATTAAAGGGGCGTAGATCTTCGAGCTTTTCCCCAAGCCCCACATAGGTGATGGGAATGTTAAATTGCAAAGCTACAGAAATGGCCACGCCGCCCTTGGCTGTGCCATCTAGCTTGCTTAAAATAATTTCATCTAATTGTGTGGCATCATTAAATAGTTTTGTTTGAGAAAGAGCATTTTGGCCGGTGGTTGCATCAATGACCATAAGCACTCTATGCGGCGCGCCGGCGTGTTTTTTGCCCACCACTTGGCGAATTTTTTTAAGCTCTTCCATTAGGTTGACCTTGGTTTGCAGGCGTCCAGCGGTGTCGATATAAAGTACGTCGTAATTTTCCTTTATGGCAATATCCATGGCTTCAAAGGCCACGGCGGCAGGGTCTGCGCCGGCTTCCTTGCGATGAAAATCTGCTCCAATGCGCTCTGCCCATACCCCCAATTGCTCTGTGGCGGCAGCACGGAAGGTGTCGGCGGCGGCGATGAGTACTTTTTTGCCTTGCATGCGGTCGCGGTGAGCAAGCTTGGCGATGGTGGTGGTTTTACCAACGCCGTTAACCCCAACCATCATGATAACTTCCGGTGGGTTATAGGTGGTAATGCGCTTTGGTGCCTGAAAAATATTTTGCACTTCTGCTTGCAAGAGTTCGCGTAATTCGTGCGGTTCGGTGAGGGAATTTTTGCGCACCCCATCCTTGAGGCGTTCAATGAGCTGCATGCTGGAGTCAAATCCAATATCTGCCATGATAAAGAGCTCTTCCAGCTCTTCCCAAAAGGGTGCGTCCAATTGGCCGTGCGAGGAAAAAAGCGCGTCAAGCTTACGTGTAAATTGTTCCCGCGTGCGCGCAAGCCCATCACTGAGTTTTACAAAAAGACGATTGCGCTCATCTTCTTCATCTTCAAGGTCAAGGGCAAGGGCAAGGCGGTATTGTAGCTCGGAGCGAAACTCTTCTACGTAGTCATACTCCATGCGTGCAAGCCAGCTTTGAAAATCTTGCACAAAGCTGTCGGCTTCTTCGGGTTTGGCTTCCAGTGAAATCAGTAAGTAATGCAGGCGTTGCCACAGTAGCGGACTTGGGGTTTTAATATCTTGTAATATAATGGAAAGCCAGGCTGAAAGGCGCGGCTCCGTCTCGCGCAGGGCAAGGGCAAGGGCAGCTTGATCTTCGGCGGTCAGATCTGCTTTTTGTTCAACCTGCGAAGTATCATCTGACGCTGTACTTTCTTGAGAACTTCCAAATATTTTTTTTATGCTAGAAAAAAAGCCCATAATTTCCTCTTGTGTCTTAGTATTATTTGCCTGCTTCGTATTATGAAATTACATTATTTTTAATATATATCATGGACGCAAAACACAAGCAATATGTCAAATGTCTTGTTTCCCACACAATCTCGGCATCCTAATTTGAATTTTTGCCTCTCTTGAGACCTCTGCATAATTCATTATGCAGGGTCTCTAGAAGCATAAACGCTAGTTTGTGCGACCGAAAATCAAAAGTAGGCGCAATTTACTTGCGCCGATAAACGATTGATTTTCGTGCCTTTACCTCTGCACGTTTGATTTTAGACTTTAAGTGATTTCTAAAGTTTTACTGGCAAAGTTATATTTGAAAATAATTGTGCAGAGGCCTTCTCTTAGAGCTTTCCAAGTAGAGCTTTTTAATCAATACATCTTCATGACTCTTGACATAGCGTGTGCAATGTATACAGTAAAGGAAATGTTTCTGGCTTAATATGAGACCTCTGCATAATTCATTATGCAGGGTCTCATAGAGCATAAACGCTAGTTTGTGCGACCGAAAATCAAAAGTAGGCGCAATTTATTT
>CAYJHU010000347.1:0-2063 GCA_964369655.1 uncultured Desulfovibrionaceae bacterium
ACAGCCTTAAAGAATCATTTTAAAATTGACAATAATAATCATTTTGATTATAAAAGCCCTGTTTTTTGAAGATAAAGTGAAAAACCTGCGTTTTGTGTATAAAGATACAATATACTAAATTTTACAAAGTGGAGTGTATAATGAAAACACTAGCTATGGGCGATACTGATACTGAGTACACTATTGTCGCCATTGACACCTCTGGTGATGAAGAAATGGAAAATTTTTTATTTTCTTTGGGATGCTATGAAGGGCAAACCGTTACTATTGTTTCAAAATTGAGTAAAAACTTCGTAGTTACCATCAAAGATGCGCGATACAGTATTGATGAAAGTTTGGCTAACGCCATTCAAATCTAGCGTTGTGTAATTTTTACTAATGCTTAAGCGTATAAAAAATACACATTTACACCCACATTTCCTGAGTTTTCATATCGCATAGTAGGCACTGTTTTCTTGGTCTATGTTTGGCTAACAGCCGCTTTTACGTGCTTTTTTAATGGTATACTTGCCTTGCATTGTTACCATTGGCTCCGTATCAAAAAAATAACGCAGTTAAAGCGTAATAAATACAGTATTTATATGCTTTCCTTATGGCCTTATTGCTATGAGGAAAGTTTTTACTTTAAATCAAATTTAGCTTCTCTCTCGTTTCGATATTTTTTCAAAGGGAAAGTGAATTTTCTCAAGTGTTTTTCATAGACAAAAAAATGTTGCTGCCTTATTTTACAGGCACATTTTCTGTGGGGAACGTGAATGGATATTAATGATGAGCAAGATAAAATACAATATGCGGTTCGAGTTTCTATCATAACCATTGTATTTAATGTAATATTGGCTGGCATTAAATTTTTTGCGGGACTGGTAGGGCATTCGTCGGCTCTTATTTCAGATGCCATTCACTCGCTTTCTGACGTGCTAAGCACCTTTATTGTTATTATTGGCGTAAAGCTCGCTAAGAGCACCGAAGATAGTGATCATCCCTACGGCCATGAAAAAATAGAATGTGTGGCGGGGATTGTTCTTGCCGTGCTCCTGTTTATTACAGGCCTTGGTATTGGTTGGTCAGGCATAGAAAATATTTATACAAAAAAATATCTTAGCGCGACAGCCCCTACTAATCTTGCTTTATATGCGGCTTTATTATCGTTGATAATTAAAGAGCTCATGTTTTGGTATACGCGTCATGCAGGGAAAAAAATACAATCAACAGCCCTTATGGCGGATGCGTGGCATCATCGCTCCGACGCACTTTCGTCCGTGGGGAGTTTGTTGGGAGTTTTTGGAGCGCAACTGGGCTATCCCATTTGTGATCCGCTGGCATCTATCTTTATTTGTTATTTTATTGGCAAAGTGGCTTGGGAAATTTTCAAAGAGTCCAGCGACAAAGTTATAGATACAGCTTGTGATCCAGAGCAGCATGAAGCTATTCAAACTTTCATTGCGCAGTACCCAGGCGTTTTGCGAATTGATCTATTGAAAACACGCCAATTTGCTTCAAAATTATATCTTGATGTTGAAATAGCCCTAGATGGCAAGCTGTCTCTAGATGAAGCCCATACCATTGCTGAAAATTTGCATGACGCCATAGAAATGCAGTTTCCCATTATCAAACACTGTATGGTGCATGTGAATCCTTTTTTTGATTAATGTGAGAGATAAACTGTTAATGTTTTGATTCTTCAAAAGTAATAAACTTGTAACCAGTAGGAATAACAATGAATAAAATCGTATTTACCCTTGCTTGTAGTTTGTGCTCGGCGCTACTCAGCACCTCTATGGCATTTGCCAGCGATTTAACTGACGCCATTAGAGAAAAAAACACCCAAAAAGCTGTAGAACTTATAGAAAAAGGTGCAGACATTAGTGCTAAAGAGCAGTTTGGTGACACACCGCTACATATTGCAGCAGATTATGGTGTAACAGAAGTAGTTGCTTTGCTTATTAAAAAAGGCGCAAACGTCAACGCGCGCAATGAATTTGGCAGCACGCCCATCATGAGTATTACCGCTTCCACCTCGGCTGAAATAACCAAGATGCTCATAGAAAAAGGGGCTGATGTTA
>CAYJHU010000348.1:0-2062 GCA_964369655.1 uncultured Desulfovibrionaceae bacterium
TAATTAATCCGCACTTCCGTTTATTTTTGACTGCCCTTTTGCAACAGTCCCATTTTGCGCAAATGGATTTCCAGACACACAATAGCCGCAGGGGTAATACCAGAAATGCGCGCCGCCTGCCCTAGAGTATGGGGCTTAAGCGCATTAAGTTTTTCCTGCACCTCGCGCGACAGCCCTGCCACATCATCATAGGGCATATCTTGTGGAAGCGGAGTATTTTCAATACGGCTGGCTCTTTGCACAAGTTGCTCTTGTCTTTGCAGATATCCTGCATATTTAACTTGCGTTTGGCTTTCTTGTTGCACAATGGGGCTATAGTCCGCAATGGCAGGGCACAGCGGAATTAGGTGCTCAATATTCATAATGGGACGGCGCAAAAGCTCGGCAAGGCTTGCACCGCTATGCATGGGATTTTCTCCAAGGGAAGCTAAAATTGCATTGACGGCATCACCGGGGGAAACATGCGTCCCCTGCAAAAGCTCATTTAAGTCTTTGATGTGCTGTTGCTTTTGCAAAAAGGCATGCCACTGCGCATCGCCCACAAGCCCAAGCTCTCGCCCTTTGGCGGTGAGTCTTGCATCAGCATTATTTTCGCGCAGGAGCAAGCGATGCTCAGCCCGAGAAGTAAACATTCTATATGGCTCAAGCGTGCCAAGCGTCACTAAATCATCAACAAGCACCGCTATATAGGCTTCATCACGCCCCAAGACAAATGGTGCCTGCCCGCGCATTTTATTGGAAATGTTTAGCGCCGCCCAAAGACCTTGCGCCGCGGCTTCTTCATAGCCAGAGGTACCGTTAATTTGCCCTGCCAGCCATAAATGCGACACCTTACGAGTTTCCAGCGTAGGATGGAGCTGTACGGGATTAACATAATCATACTCAATGGCGTAGCCTGGGCGTAGCATATGTGCATTCTCAAGGCCGGGAATGGTGGCGATTAGCGCCAATTGTACGTCCAGCGGCAAGGATGTAGATACCCCATTTACATAACATTCTGCATTATCAACACCTTCCGGCTCAATGAAAATATGATGACGCTCTCGATCGGGGAAACGCGCAATCTTATCCTCAATGGAAGGACAATAACGTGCACCTGTACCTTGAATAACGCCGGTAAAAAGCGGCGAACGGTCAAAACCGGTGCGGATAACATCGTGAGTCTTAGAATTACTCCACGTCATATAGCAAGACACTTGCTTAAGCGGCGGACGCGGCCCGTGAAAGCTGAAACCCTCAAAATGCGCGGCGCTAGTATCGTCGCCGGGCTGTTCTTCCATACGTTCAAAATCTATGGAAGAGCTCAGAAGGCGCGGCGTTGTGCCGGTCTTAAGGCGTCCCGTCTCAAGGCCAAGCTCTTGCAGGGATTTCGTCAATTGTGTACTGGGCGCATCCCCAAGGCGGCCGCCATCTTGACTGTTCATACCAATATGAATGCGTCCGCACAAAAAAGTACCTGTGGTAAGAAGTACATGTTCTGCCGTATAGTTCAGCCCAAGAGCAGTACGCACACCGCTTACAGTCTGCCCTTCAGAGATGAGGCCTTCCACATTATCTTGCCAAACCTTAAGCTTAGGTTGGCTAAAAATGCTTTGTTTTACTGCATGGATATAGGCATCTCTATCCATTTGAGCACGAGTAGCGCGCACGGCAGTGCCTTTGCTGGTATTTAGTACCCGAAATTGTATGCCCCCGGCATCTGCCCAAAGCCCCATCATGCCGCCAAGGGCATCAATTTCGCGCACCATATGCCCCTTGGCAAGGCCACCAATGGCAGGATTACACGAAAGATGCCCAATGCGATCAATATTTCCGGTGATTAGCAGGGTCTCATGCCCAAGACGAGCCAGAGCCATGGCCGCTTCACAGCCGGCATGACCTGCGCCCACTACAATAACGTCAAAATGATTTTTCATAACTCAAGAGCTCGATATAATTATTTTGGTGGGATACTTTTTTCTGGGGGAGGGAACTTTTTGAAAAAAGTTCCCTCCCCCAGACCCCCATCCTCAAAAACTTTTATTTGCATTTTCCATTTGCTACGCAAATAGAAAACGCGTAA
>CAYJHU010000349.1:0-2058 GCA_964369655.1 uncultured Desulfovibrionaceae bacterium
TAAACAATTAATTTTCAACTAGTTACTATATTGAAATAGTCTGCGAGATGAGGTTTTTTAGTCAAAAAATCTATCATCACTATGATGATTTTAACTGTGCTCCCCTTGATTATATACACTTCACGTGTATTATAAATGTAGTTGTGTTAAGCATAATTAAGGTTTTTCAAATCTAAGAAGAACATTTATGCGCCATAGTTTTCTTTGTCCTTTTTTTCTTTTGCCCAAAATTTCTTGGGTAAATGGGCCAAAACCATGCAGGATGAGGGATTTTGAAAACATGGAACATTTGAACTATATCATGGTATTTTTTAGTTTGTTTTTTAACAACTTGCAAACATTTTAACAGGAGTTGTTCGTATGATTTTGAAACGTATTTTGTTGTCATTGGGGCTTGTGGCTTTACTTTGCACAGCTGCTGTAGCAAAAACACCTAGCTTTTCTGTGGATAAATTTGGCGCAAGCTTTTCTCACGGAGTGACGCCTGAACACATCAAAGGCGCCAAAGATAAAATTGCAGAAATGAAATTGGATAATAATAAAATTTCTTATACTTTGCGCTGGGTTAAGGATGCTGATATTGTGGCTTTTGCTGACGCCTTTCCTGAAGCTGTAAAGGTGAAAATCCACTTTGCCAAGGAACTTACAAACATTGCTCCACTAGCTAAACTTGTTAAGGTTAACGACCTTTGGCTTGATGCTAAAGAAAATCTTACGGACTTAAGCCCTCTTTCTAAATTGGTAGAACTAACTAATTTATATGTCTTTTACAATGCCTCCAAACAAGATTTAAGCTGGCTTGCTCCTCTTGCTAAATTGCGTACTTTAAACCTTGCTGGCGAAGGCATTACCTCCGTAGAAACTTTCCCAACCTTGCCAAGCCTTACTTCTTTGTTTCTTAAAGTAAAGGAAATCCCCAACGTAGATCCCATTGTAAAGGGCGCGCCCAAACTACTCTACTTTGGCCCTTCCATGGGTAAAATTGGCAGTATTGAATCCATGGGCAATATGCCAAGCCTTAAAAACTTCCGTCCATTCCTTGCTGAAATAAAAGACTTTAGCGGCCTTGCCAAAGCTCCTAAACTTGAAAAATTAGAATTGGTGGGTGTAAAAAACATTGATTACACCAGCCTTGGCGGCATTAAGCAGTTGAAAACTCTTTCCATCGATAGAGCTCAAACTTTAACTGAAATTAGCTGGGTAAAGGGTTTAACCAATATCATATCTTTTGCTATCCTTGCAGGAAACGTGAGCGACTTTACTCCCATCGCCGCGCTTACTAACCTTCAATACTTGACTTTAGCAGGAACAAAAAATCCTCTAGATTTGAACTTTGCAAAAACGCTTACAAAGCTTAAAACTGTGCGCCTTAACGATGCTGTAGGCGGGGTGAGCAATTTGGCTGCAATCAGTGAGTTGCCAGACTTATATGCTGTCTATCTTGCAGGAAAAACCCCTGCTTTAGACTTAGCCCCTTTGACCAAGTTACCTAAGCTAAAGACTTTGTCTTTATCCAAAAAAGCTTATACCGACGTAAAACTGCCTACATTCGACAAAAAAGTAAAAGTAAATCTTTACTAAAGTCTATACAGTGGCATCAGTACGTGAAAATGTGCTGGTGCCACTATGCTCATTTAAACCTCTGCCTAATTTAATTCCCATTCCCCATTAAGATAAAAGGCACCCAAGAATGCCATTTTCTTTGCCACATATGTGAAGCATTAATAACACTCAGACACCACAAAGTGGAATTACTATCTTAATTATTAAGAAAATTTCATTTTATTCGTTTTTACTTAGATTAAGCGTTATACAAAAAAGAATATCTATCAAGGGAATATTTTGACATTTGATATTATCTATATAGCATTTAAAGGCTCACACTATATTTGTAACGATTTAAAACCTAAACAGCTATTCAAAAATGTACTTTATTGCAATTTTTCATAATAATCCTCCTGCGGTTTAAGAACTATAATTATAAACTGTAATAATTATAGTTAAAAAATACTAATTAATTGTGCGTAAGCCCTGAAGTATTATTCCTACTTGACTTAG
>CAYJHU010000350.1:0-2052 GCA_964369655.1 uncultured Desulfovibrionaceae bacterium
GATGAAAACTTTGCCTTACGAGAGGCTTTAACTTCAAGCGCTGTACGTGACATAGCTTGTCTCCTACTTCTTGAACGGCATACCGAGTTGATCAAGAAGGAATTTACCTTCTTTGTCGGTATTTGCCGTGGTCACAATGGTAATGTTCATACCCTTGGGATTGTCCACACGATCTATTTCCAATTCAGGGAAGATTGTGTGTTCCTTGATACCCAAGGTAAAATTGCCACGACCGTCAAAACCGCGATCTTGTATACCACGAAAGTCTCTAACGCGAGGCAGCGCAAAATTCATAAGTTTGTCGAGGAAGTCCCACATGCGTTCGCGGCGTAGGGTTACGCGGCAACCAATGGGCATTCCTTCACGCAACTTAAAGGATGCGATAGACTTCTTGGCGCGAGTTACAACTGCTTTTTGACCTGCAATGGCGGTCAGTTCAGCTACAGCTTCTTCCATAAGCTTATTGTTTTGGCTTGCTGCGCCAAGCCCGATGTTCAGAGAGATTTTCTCGATACCAGGGAGTTGCATGGAAGAAGAGTAGTTAAACTCTTTTTGCATTACCGGAACGACTTTCTCTCTATATATCTTTTCAAGGCGTGTCATTGTTGCACCTTATTCCATGACTTCGTTGCACTTCTTGCAGAAGCGAACTTTTTTGCCATCTTCGGTATGTTTGTAACCAATACGAGTAGGTGCTGCACAAGCTTCACATACTACTTTTACATTGGATACATGGATGGGCATTTCCTTTTCCACGATGCCACCGGGTTGTTGAGCATAAGGGTTAGCGCGCATATGACGCTTAGCCACATTAATTTTCTCAACTAAAACCTTATCCTTCTTGCGAAGAATTTTGAGCACCTTACCAATTTTGCCGGCATCTTTGCCAGTGGTAACCATGACTTTGTCATCTTTACGAATACGATATTGTTTCATGGTCATCTCCTAGAGCACTTCTGGTGCAAGCGAAACGATTTTCATATAGTTACGCGCACGAAGTTCACGAGCAACTGGTCCAAAGATACGTGTGCCCATGGGCTCACCTTGTTTGGACAAGAGCACTGCTGCGTTACCGTCAAACTTGATATATGAGCCATCAACGCGACGTACTTCTTTACGAGTACGCACGATAACAGCCTGCATCACTTCGCCTTTTTTCACCTTGCTGTGAGGAATAGCTTCCTTTACAGAAACAACAATAATGTCCCCAACAGAGGCGTAGCGGCGATGGGAGCCGCCAAGCACCTTGATGCAGGCAACCTTTTTTGCGCCGGAATTATCCGCCACTTGTAATGTGGATTCTACCTGAATCATGGTTTTCTTCCTATACGGCTTTATCGATGATGGAGACTAAATGCCAACGTTTGTTCTTAGACAAAGGACGACACTCCACAATTTTTACCTTGTCACCAATGCCACAAATGTTCTCGGGATCATGAGCCGTGAACTTTTTGCGGCGACGCACATACTTTTTCAAAAGGGGATGCTTAACAAGGGTTTCAACGCGGACAACGATGGTCTTATCAGACTTATCGCTTACCACGATACCTTGCATGCTTCTGCCTTTTTTATTTTCTAAATTTGCTGACATGGCATCTATTCCTTTTCCTGCAAAATAGTCTGAATGCGAGCCACTTGACGCTTGGCAGCCTTCAATTCTGAAGTCTTTTCAAGCTGAGCGGTTGCATGCTTAAAACGCAGGGTAAACACTTCCATACGCTGATCGGCAAGTTCCTTTTTCAACTCTTCTACGCTTTTATCACGAAGAGCAGCAGCAGGACTTACTTTTGTAGCGGTTTTTTTCTTGGCGGCCATTTTATAAGCCCTCCTTAACCACAATAACAGTTTTCACTGGCAACTTGTGTGCGGCGCGGGTGAGTGCTTCTTTAGCAAGCTCAAGGGAAACACCCTTGATTTCGTAAAGAACACGTCCGGGTTTAACCGGTGCGCACCAACCTACAGGTGAGCCCTTACCTTTACCTTGGCGAACTTCCAAGGGCTTAGCGGTAATTGGGCGATCAGGGAAGATGCGAATCCACACCTTACCACCAC
>CAYJHU010000351.1:0-2049 GCA_964369655.1 uncultured Desulfovibrionaceae bacterium
TATAGTTTATAATCCATAGCTTGTTTTATCATGGTGTGTTTTAAAATTTGATACATTTCAATGCGTAGAAGCCTGTCCATTTTGAAGGCTTCCTCGAAAAGGGCAACTAGCTAACCTATTGAATTTTATAAGTGCACATTTTTTATCCCTTCCAAAATGCTCCCAAAGCCGAATTTGGGAGGCATTTTGGGCGCTGTTTGGGAGATGTATGGGAGGCTGCGGACAAGGTATGGAAGCAAGGCTGGGCGTAAATGGACGCTGGACGCAAAAATGGGCACTGTTTGGGCGATAAAAGACGACTCACACGGGAGTGGTAAGCGCCTTAATCATTCAAACAATGCCCAGTTTTATATGTGAAAAACTATACTGTGGCAGTTGTCAGTATGTACCTAATGTTTTGCCCAGATCCAGTTGGCGTCAAAAGCTCTTTGGCGACTAGAAATTTCAAAGCAACGTTAGCGGTGCTTTTCTTCATTCCCGTCTTTGCTTCTACATCCGCCCGTGACAAGGCCTGAGAATCATCAAAACACGCCAAAACTCTTCTGGCATTTTCCATGAGGGAACTATTGGTAGTCGCCTCCAGCTCATTAAGCTTAGCAGCAAACGCATCGTTTTCAGGCAAGGCATCAGCCAATACTGTCGATTGAGGTTCATCAACAGGAATTATGTCATCAATGTCTTGCGCAATTGGATTGTGCAGACGGTCCATAAAGTCAGTGCCCTCAGTGTATACCCAACCATCATTGGGGGTAAGCTGATATGTACCTTGCTCGTCTGTCAACTCTTGTGGAGCTTTGCATTTCTTGCAAATAAGCCGCATTAGCTGGACTTTAGCATCAAGTGCGCTTTGCACTTCAGGGCTTTTCTCTTCATCTTCAGCAATCTGAGTGTTGCCTTCAATATGAAAGACAGTCTTACTCAAACTAGACATGTTGTTCGAGCCCTTAAAGTCCTTATTACCTTTATTCGCGTGGTTCACATAGCAAACTGCAATACCATGTGCTTCAATTTTTGCAACAAAACCTAAAAATTTATCGGCATTATCACCTTTTGTTGAAGCGGAAAACAATGATATCAAGTTGTCAATGAAGAGAACTTGATACCCTCCTGCCACAAGAGACGCGATGAATTCATCCTGACTGGCTTCATCTTGCAGAGAGATGTCTAAGCTCCGCATTTCAAGAAAGGTAAAGTTATCATCGAGCACGTCTTTGTTGGGAATACTGACGCTTACTTTCTCCAGTATTTCAAATGCTTGCTCTTCTGAGTTTTCACCGTCAAGGTAAAAGATCTTGAGGGGGATCGCACCTGCAGCAAAGCAGAACACAGCAGTGCCTGTTGCGATAGCGCATGCTAAGCTGTAGCCAAAGTAGGTCTTACCACTATGGGTTGGACCCCAAACAAAAGTGACACTGCCATGTCGGATGATGTCCGTGATCTGAACCTTGCTGCTACGGTTCTTCTTGTTCCCCCTGTGCATTTCACTGATGCGACGGCCCTTAAACTTTTGGGCAAGTTCTGACTCAGGTTCAGCTATGGTTTCTACTAGTCCGAGATTGCGCAATAAGCGCTCAAAGTTTTCAACGCTATCGCAGGTTGTCATGATACGGCGCAGAACATTCGAAAAAAATTCTAGTTCATAGAGCTTGGTGCCCTCTTTTGCTTGTGTAGCTTTCCAGGGAGAACCAACACTATCCAAAGCCTTTTCATACTCTATTGGGTTTGTAAAAATAGGATATGCATAGATTTTAACTGTGCACCCCATTTTTTCAATGCGCCTAGCAAATTCAACGCATTTGAAATAGCCTTCACGAGAAAATTCAGGGATAAGTATTACACGCTTATTGTGTAATACGTCTACGTCTAAATTCTTAAAGATATCTCCGCAATCGAAAAAGCCTGAAAGAATAATACGGTCATCATCAAGCGGGCTTTTCTGTGCCAGTCGCTTAAGCTCTATGGCAAGTTCAGTGGTCATAGGCAAAATAACACTACCGTCGTCAGTCAGCTTATTAATAGCCTTCCTAGAAAAAAGCCAAGCCGCACCAG
>CAYJHU010000352.1:0-2016 GCA_964369655.1 uncultured Desulfovibrionaceae bacterium
TTGGCAAAATTGTTCAGGTCATCGGCGCCGTCGTTGACGTTGACTTCTCGGGCGGAGAATTACCGTATATCTTCAACGCCCTTGATATCAAAAATCCTAACAACATCGACGCACCGGACCTTGTGGTTGAAGTGGCACAGCACCTTGGAGACAACATTGTGCGTACCATTGCCATGGACGCCACCGAAGGCCTTGTGCGTGGTATGGAAGCAGTAGATACCGGCAAGCCCATCATGGTGCCTGTAGGTAAGGCTGCTGTTAATCGTATTATGAACGTGCTTGGGCGCCCTGTGGACGAAGCAGGCCCCATCGAAGCAGAAAAATATTATCCCATTCACCGCCCTGCTCCATCTTTCACTGAGCAAAATACCAAGGTTGAGCTTTTGGAAACAGGCATCAAGGTTGTGGACTTACTTGTACCCTTCCCTAAGGGTGGCAAGATGGGATTATTTGGCGGCGCCGGCGTTGGCAAAACCGTTATTCTCATGGAAATGATTAATAACATTGCTAAACAACACGGCGGTAGCTCTATCTTTGCAGGCGTTGGTGAACGTACCCGCGAAGGGAATGACCTTTATTATGAACTAAAAGATGCTGGCGTTTTAGAACGCGCCACACTTGTTTATGGTCAGATGAACGAACCTCCGGGAGCACGTGCTCGCGTTGCACTTACCGCACTTGCCTGTGCTGAGTACTTCCGCGATGAAGAAAATCAGGACGTGTTGCTCTTTATTGACAACATCTTCCGCTTTACTCAGGCTGGTTCTGAGGTGTCCGCACTTCTTGGCCGTATGCCATCTGCTGTGGGTTATCAGCCAACACTTGGTACTGACCTTGGTGGTTTGCAAGAACGCATTACCTCCACCAATAAAGGTTCCATCACCGCGGTACAAGCAGTTTACGTACCCGCCGATGACTTGACTGACCCTGCCCCAGCAACTACCTTCTCGCACCTTGACGGAACGCTCGTACTTTCTCGTCAAATTGCCGAGCTTGGCATTTATCCTGCAGTGGACCCGCTTGACTCAAGCTCCCGTATTCTTGACCCCAATGTGGTGGGTGAAGAGCACTACGCAGTAGCTCGTCAAGTACAGTCTGTTTTACAAAAGTACAAAGACTTACAAGATATCATTGCAATTCTTGGCATGGATGAGCTTTCTGACGAAGATAAAATCGTTGTGGCGCGTGCGCGTCGTATTCAGCGCTTTTTGTCTCAGCCCTTCCACGTGGCCGAAACCTTTACCGGAACTCCCGGACAATATGTGCAGCTCACCGATACCGTTAAGGGCTTCAAAGGCATTCTTGATGGTAGCTATGACCACCTTGCAGAAGGCGACTTCTACATGCTTGGCGGCATAGAAATGGCTGTGGAGAAGTACAATAGCCGTCAGGGACAATAAGGAGCTGCCATGAGTACAGCTCAGTTGCAACTTGAAATCGTAACCCCTGAAAATCAGGTGGTTAAAGAAATTGTGGACTATGTCAGTTGTCCGGGCATCGACGGTGAGTTTGGCGTGCTCAAAAATCACGCGTCTCTTTTGTCGGCCTTGCAAGTGGGTATTTTGCGCTATGACCAAAGCGGTAAGAATGAATATGTTTTTGTTTCCGGTGGCTTTGCCGACGTAAACAATAATGTTATTACCATTCTTGCCGAATCAGCAGAAAAAGCTGATAGCATTGATAAAGCGCGTGCGCAAAAGGCTCAACAACGTGCTGAAGAGCGCCTTGCCAAAAGAAATGATGACCTTGATGTTGACCGTGCAAAACTTGCTTTGCGCAGGGCTCTAGTTCGTCAAAGCATATAACAAATAAATACAAATCATTGCGGGGAGGGGAATACCTCTCCCCGTGATAATTATCATAGCCGCTAACATAAGCGGCAAATAATAATCTCCTCGTAAGCTGCTTAGCTTTGCGAGGTTTTTTATTATAAATTAAGCATAAAAGAAGGATTGTATAAACGACAATTTTTGAGAACTTTATTTGAGGGAATCTTGTGTCGCCATTAAAGTTTTT
>CAYJHU010000353.1:0-2015 GCA_964369655.1 uncultured Desulfovibrionaceae bacterium
TGTGGACCAAGACTATGTGCGCAAACACCTTGAAGATGTACGCGAGGATAAGGATTTAAGCCGATATATCTTGTAAAGATGAGACCTCTGCGCAATTTATTGCGTAGGGTTTCATGGAGCGTTGGCGCAAGCCAATGCGACCAAAAATCAAGAATAGGTGGAGCTTTGCTTCACCGGTAAGTGATTGATTTTTGTGCCTTTACCTCTGCATAGGTGAAATTTATTTAAAAATAAATTCACTGCTTTATATGAAATTTTATAGTTGAATATAATTGTGCAGAGGTCTTAGAGATTAAGATTTATTTTAAGGGAGGGAAGATTAAACCCCTCCCTTAACTTTTTAACGCATTGACATAATGTGCATAAATTCTTGTTCGCTGACTTTTTGCACAGAAAGACGCGAACCTTTTTTCATAAGTTCCATATGCGATAATTCTGGCTCTTCTTTGAGCTCTGTGCGTAAAATAGGTTGTGTAAACTCCTGCACAAGTTTTACATCCACCATATCCCATACGGGATGCTCAGGAGTGGAGCGAGCATCAAAGTGGTCGTTGTTTGGATCAAAAGCCGTATGGTCTGGGTAGGCTTCACGCACAATCTCAACAACTCCAGCTATTTCAGGTTTTTTACCGCTGTGATAGAAAAAGCCCTTGTCTCCAATTTTCATGGAACGCATAAAATTACGCGCTTGATAATTACGCACGCCATCCCAAGAGCTGGTTTGATTTGTAGAATTTGATAAGTCCTGCCATGAAAAGCATTCTTTTTCACTTTTAAAAAGCCAATATTGCATAATTAGACTCCATTTATGTTGAGTAGGTAGTAAGCCATTGGTCAAAAATTTCCTTTAAGGCTAGGTCGCCCTTGTGCATAGCAATGTTTCTTATGGCAATGGCTTTTTGTTTTAAGCTTCGTTGGTCTTTGAGTTTATTAATCGTGTCTTGGAGACATTGTTGGGCATTGAGCATAATTTCATATTCATTTGCTTTTGCAGCACATTTTGCCATGGCTATGAAACTTTCTTGTATTGGAATAAGGCGTGCTGCTTGCAAACGATAATCAAGAGCACAATGCCAATCTCCATGATTTTCATAATATTCAGCAAGAATAGCATACCCACCAAGCCAATAAGGCTCTGCTTCAATTTGGTTTTTGCAACGTTGTAGGTCAAAATTTGTCTTGAAAATATGGGTAAGAGCACTTTCTTTAGCCTCGGTGACCTTTGCATAGAACGCAAGGTCTGGGCTAAGTATAGGGACAAGGCCATCCTCTAAGGCAATAAGATGTTCATCAGGTGAAAAGTGCTCCGCACATCTTTGCTTAAGTAAAGCAGTGTTGCTTTCATCATGTGTGAAGCGACCGGGGGTTTGGCTTGTTATATGGTAAACAATGCTTTTGCCAACAACCGTGAGCTGCAGGCCCTTATTACGCACTTGGCAACATAAGTCTAAGTCCTCAAAACCATTAATGTATTCTTCATGGAAGCCATTGCACTGTGCAAAGAGAGTGGCTGGGATAAGCATTGCAGCACCTGTGATGGCTTGCCATGTGCGACTTTTATGTGCTGGAGCGTAGCTTTTTGGCAAAAGGTGATAGCTGTGCGTAAGCTCTAAAAAAGGATTAAGGCAGATGCCGGCATGTTGAATTTTATCACCGGGATAGAGTAAAAGGGGGCCAACTATGCCAAGTTTTGCATTGCGGTGCAGTGCTTCTATAAGCGGCGATAAACAGTTTTTTGTAAGTAAGGTATCATTATTAAGGAAAAAGATTAGGGGGGCGCTGGCGTTTTTTGCGCCGATGTTGCACGCTTTAGCAAAGCCTTGATTCTCTGGCAAGACAATTGCCCTGCCTTGAGCGCCAAAAAGTCGCATAAGCGTAGGGCTAAGGGCTTTTGTTGTTTCATCGCTGGAACCATTGTCAACGACGAGTACTTCCGCTTGTTGCAAAAGTTCACTATCAATGTTAGCTACAATACTTTCAAGGCATTGTAGTGTAGTTTCCCATAAATTCCATGC
>CAYJHU010000354.1:0-2001 GCA_964369655.1 uncultured Desulfovibrionaceae bacterium
CTGGAGTAATGAGTTCTTTAGCACGCGCAATGCGGTTGTCATCCACATCGGTAACTACCACGCGAGCAGGCTTGTTGCCGGTCACCAAGGGGTACTCAATGGCGCCTAAGCCCATGGGGCCGCAACCACCTAAGATGAGTATATTTCCGCCTTCTTTGACACCCATGGCATGGTCATAATTTTGCTTATTGGTATGATACATAATATTGTAACCACCAATAATGCAGCTCATGGGCTCGCCCAAGGATGCGTCAAAATAGGCCTCACCATTATAGTGCAGCAAGCAACCTATTTCCATAACTTCTTGAGGAATTATGCAATAGGTGGCAGATCCGCCAAAAAACTCATAGGAGTATCCTGGGGATGCGAGACTGCCCTTGTAATTGAGCGCAGGTTGCAAAGCAAACTTTTCGCCTGCCTTAAACTCGTGCTGCCATTTCTTACCAACTTTTACAATATCACCGGCAAATTCATGCCCAATGATAATGGGGTTTGTGTCCACATTTTGTGGGCAACGCTTATGCGCCTTGCCTTGTCTAAGTAATTTATAGGTAGACATGCAAATGCTGTCACTGATAATTTTTACTAAAATTTCATCATCTTTAATTTCTGGAAGTGTAAATTCTTCCAAGCGTAAATCGTCGGCTCCATACATACGAACCGCTCTTGTTACGGTAGACATTTTAACTCCTTATGGTAGCTATTTATACTCAAATGACACTTGCTCGCGCAAGGTCGTTATTAGCTCTAAAGTGGGGGCTTTAGTGCCTTCGGTGGTCACAGCTCCGGCACTGGCAGCCACAGCAAGACGCACCGTATCTTCTAAATCATAGCCCTGTTCGACAGCATAGGCCACAGCCCCTACCATGCTATCACCTGCACCTACAGTGGAAGACGCTTTTACCTTCAACGCAGGTGCCACAAGACATTGTTTTGCAGTTACAAAAATAGCCCCTTCATGCCCGAGGGAAAGAGCAACTATGCCAACTTCCTTGGTTTGCACGAGCTGTTTGCATAAGGCAATAAGCTCATCTGTGCTTACAGTTTGGGCGCTATCTTTCTTAAAATAACTTAACAGTTCTTCTTTATTTGGTTTTACAAAGTCCGGCGCTGCCTCAAGGGCCTGAGCAAAGGCCTCGCCATCAGCATCCACAAAAACCTTAGCACCTTTTGCCTTCAGGCTTTGGGTGAGTTTTTTATATAAATCAGGTTCAGCCCCAGCATGCATACTCCCAGCCAGCACAAAAAGGCTTTGCGCATTTTGTTCTGCATAGGTAGAAAGCACCTCTAAAAGCTTACCTTCATCTGCTTTTGTGACCGCTATACCGGGATCGTTAATCTCAGTTATGCCATATTGTTCATCAAGTAGTTTAAGATTTATTCTTGTACTACCTTGCACTTGCACAAAATTATGCGTTAGCGAGAGCTGGTCTAGCATGGATAAAAGTGCATCGCCCGTACTGCCCCCCACAAAACCTGTGGCCAGCGATTTGCCCCCAAGGGTCGCAATGAGCTTAGAGACATTAATCCCCTTGCCCCCTGCATCAAGCTCGCTTTTTTGAATACGATTAAGACCGCCCGGCACCAATGGCATAATGGTGGCAGTTTTATCAAGGGCAGGATTCAGCGTGACAGTAATAATCATATTTAACCTACGAAAAGCTCTAAAATCTTTTCTTTGGTAGCGGTGGCCACAAGTTCTTCAACTTGGCTTTCTTCTTCCAGTTTTTCAACAATATTTTGCAAAATTTCTAAGTGTTCATCGCCAATGGCGGCTATGCCCACTACTAATTTTACCACTTCTTCATCCCATTGAATGCCTTCGGGATAGGTGATAACGCACACGCCGGTTTTCTTAATGTGGCAGGCCGCTGCCTTTTCCGCATGTGGAATGGCAATAAGATTGCCAATGGCCACAGAAAAACCTGCATCACGAGCAATCATGCTGGGCACATAGGCTTCTTCCACCACGCCAGCTTGAACCAACATGGCGCCGCAGCG
>CAYJHU010000355.1:0-1986 GCA_964369655.1 uncultured Desulfovibrionaceae bacterium
TACGCTCAAAGACTTAGTGACGGTAACGCTTTCTTTGTCAGTATCGGTGCCATTTGTTAAATCATCGTGGATTGGCCTACCTGCTGAAGCCGGTAGAATGTCTAGTTTAGTATTTTTGAGCAACTTTAACGAAAGCTGGGAACGCGGTGTAGATAGTTATCTATCTATCTTAAATTCCTTAAATAAATATAGTGGTTCGCTTAAGGGTAAAAACTTTAAAGAAGTAAAAAGCATTCTTATTGATGACAGCATCATCAAAAAGGTTGTGAAAGAATAAATGATAAAACATAACAAGTTATACAGCTTGTGTGTGAGCCTATGTGCCCCCGCGCTCTTTTTACTCCTTTGGGAAATTGCAGCGCGGAGCATAGGCAATGAAGTTGTACTGCCAAGGCTTAGCGTAGTTTTAAACTTGCTACTAAATCCCTTTGAAAGCGTTATTGCCATGGGTTCGCTTGCCACAAATATTGGCATAAGTCTTGTGCGTGTACTTTGTGGTTATACACTTGCCATAATTATTGGAGTTCCTTTAGGCATTATGATGGGGTATTTTCGTCCTATTTTTACTTTTTTTAGTAGCTTTTTAAATATATTTCGCCCCATTCCGCCCCTAGCGTGGGTTCCCTTGGTGTTAGCTTGGTTTGGGGTAGCAAGTTTGTCTACCGTTTTTGAAATACCACGCAGTGCTTTGTATTATTATCTCAACAATATAAAGTTATCCATGCTTTTTATTATATTTATCGGAGCTGTTTTTCCTATTTTGCTAAGTGCCATTCATGGGGTACGCTCAGTTAATCAAACTCTTATAGACAGTGCAAAAGTGCTTGGAGCCCGTAATAAAGATATCTTTTGCTCCATCTTACTTCCTGGGGCTGCACCGGACATTGTAACAGGTATGCGCATTGGGCTTGGAGTTGCGTGGATGTGTCTTGTGTCCGCAGAGATGCTCCCCGGCAGTCTCTCCGGCATGGGGTATTTAATTACACATGCCTATACCGTTGGGCGTACAGATGTAGTTATTGCAGGTATAATTTGCATTAGCTTTGTGGGCATTATTTTGGACATGGGTTTTCAATGGATAGAAAAACATCGCTACTCGTGGCGGCGCACTGTAAGGTAATTTCATGACAACTATACTTAATATCAGCGAAATATCAAAACAATTTATAACAAATACAGGGCAAATAGTGCAAGCTCTTGATGCACTTTCATTACACATTGAAGAAAATGAATTTGTGTGTATCGTTGGCCCCAGCGGATGCGGAAAGTCCACGTTATTGCGCATGCTTGCAGGACTTGAAAAGCACGATAGCGGTTCACTGCATTACTATAATCAGGAAATTGTAAAGCCGCGCCCAGAAATTGGTATGGTTTTTCAAGAATACTCCTTACTTCCATGGCGCAATGTCAGTGATAATGTAAGTCTTGGGCAGGAGTTTTTAGGAGCAAATAAGACAAAATGTCACCAAGTCGCCATGCAATATTTAGAGCTTGTGGGCTTGCAAAGCTTTGCTAAGGCCATGCCGCATGAATTATCAGGCGGCATGCGCCAAAGAGTGGCTATTGCGCGTGCGCTTGCCACCTGCCCACAAGTATTGCTTATGGATGAACCATTTGGGGCATTGGATGCACATACCCGTATTTTACTGCAACGCGAACTTTTACGCATAAGAAAAAACCATAAGACAACAGTAGTTTTTGTAACACATAGTGTTGATGAAGCCATTTACTTAGCCGATAGAATTATTGTCATGAGTGCAAGGCCTGGAAAAATATTACAGATTTTGCCCATAGAATTAACTCACCCACGGGAGCGATCGCACCCACTCTTTGCAGAACTTACCGAAACTATTTTAAATATGTTGGATGCATCGACTATACAGTGATGCAAGTGTAGCGTAATTTTATGGTATAACCTACGAGGATAGTATGACTACTTTAGGAAAGATCCATTATTTGAATGCCTTGTTGTTGGATGAAATGCCG
>CAYJHU010000356.1:0-1971 GCA_964369655.1 uncultured Desulfovibrionaceae bacterium
ACTTTTTTGAAAAAAAGTATCCCCCCAGACCCCGCTTTGCTCTCTATTTACGTAATGACTTAGGTAAAAATGCTGTAATGCAAAAATGACTCGTTACTCACATGCTGTAACAGGAAAATAAACATTATATATGGGGGTTTTGTATACAAAGTGTCTTCAGGTATTTTTCAAAAATAAATTTGCATAGAAAGTAACAAGCTTACGATTAAAAAATGAATGTGCCATTTTATTTGGTATATGTTTTGCTTATTAGTGTGGGTTTTATATGTCACCCTTGAGGTGATGAAGTTTTTAATCTTATGATATTCTTGTTTTACTTTGCTTATTTAAGTGTAGTGTAAGCTTGGAATATTGATATCACAGTTTAACTTACTTTTTACAAGGAGCCTTGCCTATGGATGTCCCAAACACAAGCAACACACACGAAGAAAGAGCACATTTAAGTAAAACTATGTCGCCCTTGGCCACATGGGCCCTTGCCTTTGGATCAATTATTGGCTGGGGAGCCTTTGTTATGCCAAGCTTGCGTTTCCTTCCGCAGTCAGGTCCGCTTGCTGCGTGTATCGGATTTGCATTAGGCGGCATTTTATTGATGTTTGTTGCCATAAGTTATGGTAAAATAGTTGGCAAATATCCTGTTGCTGGTGGTGCTTTTGCGTATGCTTATGCGGCGTTTGGGTCTACAGCCTCCTTTATATGTGGCTGGGCGATGGTGTTAGGTTATCTTTCAATTATAGCCTTAAACGCCACAGCGCTTGTGCTTTTAAGTCGTTTTTTGATGCCCGATGTTCTGAATTTCGGGCATCTTTACGTTATAGCCAATTGGGATGTATATTTAGGTGAGTTATTATTTCTAGAAGCAGTGTTAGTTGTTTTTGGCTTGCTAAATATCATTGGTGCTGATGTTATAAGCAAAATTCAAGTATCTTTAGCGCTTATTCTTGCCATAGGCGTTGTTGCGCTGGTGGGCGGAGCCTTTATGGCACCAACGGCCACAGTTACCAACCTTGATCCTCTTTTTGCTGAAGGGCGCAGTGTTTTCGCAAGCATAGCGGCGGTGGTTGCAGTGGCGCCATGGTTGTATGTGGGCTTTGACACTATCCCTCAAGCAGCGGAAGAGTTCAATTTTTCAGCAACAAAAGCAATTAAACTTATGATTTTAGCCATAGCATGTGGCGTTATTGTTTATGGCCTTGTGACCGTTGCGGTGGCCATTGTTATCCCCTATCCAGAGTTGATAGTGCTTGATACCCCTTGGCATACTGGCTATGTGGCTGACCTTGCCCTAGGTTCCTACGGAACACTTTTTCTTGCTACAGCAGTGGTAGCCGGCATTCTTACCGGTATTAATGGTTTTTATGTGGCAAGTTCTCGCCTACTTTTTAGTATGGGACGAGCTCACATCCTACCCACCTGGTTTGCTAAAATTGATAAGAAACATCAAACCCCCAAGAATGCACTTGTCTTTACCTTAGCCTTTGTATTGATTGCACCTTTCTTTGGAAGAGAAGTTTTGGACTGGGTGGTAAGTATGTCAGCCATCGGAACCATTATTGCTTATCTTTTTGCATCATGGGCGGCATATAAGATTTTATCGCGCGACAAAAGCGAAAGTGTATGGATGAAATGGTGCTCAATCCTTGGTTGCATAAGCTCCATAATTTGCTTAGGACTTTTAACCCTTCCATTTTCTCCTGCAGTTATTGGCAAAGAATCAGCCTTTGCACTCTTAGGCTGGGTTGTACTCGGTGTGATTTTTTATGTAACTCGTTATAGTGATATGCGTAAATTCCCAAGGGAAGAGCGTGCATATCTTATCCTTGGAGAATCGGATCTTACTGATTTTCGAAGTGGTAAGTAAATGAGAATTTTTTCTGGGGGGAGTCTTTTGTGAACAAAAGGATTCCCCCAGACCCTCTTTCAAAAAACTCTATCGCCTCAAATATCACTATGTGATATTTGAGGTTTTTT
>CAYJHU010000357.1:0-1963 GCA_964369655.1 uncultured Desulfovibrionaceae bacterium
TAGAAAGTGAAAGCAAAGAACAAGAAGAACTTTACCTAGCCATAAAAGATAAAGGATTAAGTGTTCGGGAGGCAGAAGCTGCAGTAAATTATTTTAAGGAGCATAGGCTTTTTCCTTTTAACGAAGAAGAGAAAATGGATAAGCCAAAACCTACTGATGAAAATCTAAGCGCTCCTGAACCTAAAAAGGCATCGCGTCGTGTTAAGTCAAGTTACATAAAAACTCTTCAGCAAAAGATGAAAACACACCTTGATATTAAAACATCAATTAGCGGAACCGAAGAGCGCGGTAGAATAACACTTACCTACTCTAATGCCGATGAACTCATGAAGCTTCTTTTACGCATTGGCATTGAAGCTGACGATGGAAGCAATGGCGATGAGGGAACGTTTCCCGTGAAACAATAAAAAAATAGGGCGAACAATGTTCGCCCTATTTTTTTATGATCGCAACAAACATTCCCTCAAGATAGGAATGATCATGAGGCGTTTGCCAAGTAAAAACACACTGCGCTTCATCATGCACTTGCAAAAATTTTTCTATCTGTAATTCATTTTCATGCGGATTTAATGTGCAAGTCATATAGATAATATGTCGACCTGAATCTAATTGAGCATAGGCATTGTGTAAAATTTTAGATTGCAAGCAAATCAAATCCTGCACATCATCATAGCTTCTAAAAAGCCTTATCTCAGGGCGACGCGCTAAAGTTCCAAAACCAGAACATGGAACATCTAGTAAAATATTTCCATCAAAGTTCTTAAGTTTTAGTGAATCAGCTGCGCCGCAAAGAATATTCGGAATTTTAACATTAAGACGATCAGCATTATCTTTTAAAAGCAAAAGCCTTTTGCTATGCACATCGCTAGCAAGAAAAATATTCACCCCAGCTTCTGCCATGGCCATGCTCTTACCGCCCTGCCCTGCACATGCATCCCATAAAGGATAATCAAAAAGACTTGGCAAAGCTGTATAACATTCTTGAAGCGCAATTTGAGAACCAGCAGCCTGCAGCGACAATGCACCATCCGAAATAAGGTCTTTGACGTTTTGCCCTAAAACATTTTTGGGAGCCTGTATATCCAAAAAAACATAACCACTTTGACCTACACTTTGGGCACCATCAAGTTTTGATATATAATCATGAATAAAATCAGAATCAGAATGAGTTGAATTAATGCGCCATGCTGTCTTAGGCCTTTGCAAGGAACGAAGACAAAGCAAATGTGTAATCTCTTCACCATATGCTTTAACAAAATACCCATAAAGCCATGTTGGCAAGGCATAAAAATCAGCAGTCTTTTTATAAAAACTACGCTCATGCACTTTGTCACCAAGACGAATACATTCGCGTAGCGCAGCATTTACAACTTGCGAAATTTTGTTTCCAAAAGTTTTTTTTGACTGCTCAACGGCAAAATTGAGTGTTGCATGATGCGGCACACGCTCTAAAAATAACAGCTCATAAAGGGACTGCCTAAGAAGCATAGCAACAGCTTTTGGAAGCTTTTCTAACTTTGGCAAAAGATGATTTAGAATAGCATCAAGCCTAAAATAATAGCGCATGGTCCCATAAGCAAGCTCAGTACACAGCGATAGATCCTGCTGTGATAAAGAATATTTTCTAAAGTGATTATCAAGGGAAGCTTGCAAATGAAGTCTAGTGGAAAGACTAAGTAAAACCTCAAGAGCTAGGCTACGTGCACAAACTTTATGCTTCATGACTATTTTCATCTTTTTGAACAAATAAATTTAGTGCATCTTGCAGTAGATCCACATCAACCAAAGTATTAATGCAAGGACCAAAGGGGCGTTGATTTATAACGCCGTAAACAGGCAATGGATAGGTATCTTGAATGCCGCTGGTCAAATCGCGCTCACAGGCAACAGCTAAAATAAGTTTTGGCTTACTATCAACAACAATCTTTCTTGCGATGGTTCCCCCTGTTGCAATCACAACAAT
>CAYJHU010000358.1:0-1962 GCA_964369655.1 uncultured Desulfovibrionaceae bacterium
TGCGCAAGCACAAAGGGCTGACCATTGAGGCTTCACGCGAGCGCATGATTGACAGCACCTACTTTGGTACTATGATGGTCTATAAAAATGATGCCGATGGCATGGTTTCCGGTGCGGTAAATACTACAGCGCATACCATCCGTCCCGCCTTTGAATTTATTAAGACCAAGCCCAATTGCAAAACCGTATCCTCGGTGTTTTTGATGTGCCTGCAGGACAGAGTTCTTGCCTTTGGGGATTGCGCTGTTATTCCAAACCCTTCTGCGGACGAGCTGGCAGAAATTGCCCTCGCCTCAGCCCACACCGCCAAGGTTTTTGGCATTGAGCCACGCGTGGCAATGCTTTCTTACTCCACAGGTACTTCAGGCAAGGGCGCCGATGTGGATAAGGTTATTGAAGCTACTAAAATAGCAAAAGAAAGAAATCCGGAACTCTTACTTGAGGGGCCAATACAATATGATGCCGCCATCGATCCAGAAGTGGCAAGCACCAAATTGCCTAATAGCAAAGTAGCTGGCAAGGCCACCGTCTTTGTCTTCCCGGATTTAAATACCGGTAATAACACTTACAAGGCTGTGCAAAGGGCTGCAGGTGCCATTGCCATTGGACCGGTCTTGCAAGGACTCAATAAACCTGTTAATGACTTATCGCGCGGGTGCACAGTGGCCGATATCGTGAATACGGTAGCAATTACAGCCATTCAAGCCGCCGCAGAAAAAATTTAATTTTGTAGCCATGCTACTTCATAGGGGAATGTATGAAAATTCTTGTAATTAACGCTGGTTCTTCTTCTGCTAAATACCAGCTCTTTGAAATGACAGACAAATCTGTTTTGTGCTCCGGCATTGTGGAACGCATTGGTGCCAGCATGGGCAAACTCAGCCACAAAATCCATCCTGACACTGATAAGGAAGAAAAAATTGTCATCGACAAAGCCTTCCCTACACATGTGGAAGGTATGGAAGAAGTCATTAGATTGCTCGTAGATGCAGATAAGGGCGTTATCAAAGACGTGGCAGAAATTCACGCCATTGGTCATCGCGTCTTGCACGGCGGCGAAGACATCAAGCAACCAGTGCGCATTGATGAAAAAGCCAAAGATATTATCCGCAAGTACATTCCTCTTGGCCCCTTACATAACCCAGCCAACCTTATGGGTATTGAAGTGGCAGAAAAGCTCTTCCCCGGTGTACCCAATGTGGGTGTTTTTGATACGGAATTTGGTTCTAGCCTTGAGCCAAGCGCCTATATCTATCCCCTTCCATACGAAATTTACGAAAAGCACAATGTGCGTCGCTATGGCTTCCACGGCACATCACACAAGTATATTGCCAAAAAGACCGCAGAGTTTCTTGGTAAGCCACAAGCAGAGCTTAACTCCATCACCTTGCACCTTGGCAACGGTTCTTCTTCAACCGCAGTAAAAAATGGTGTATGCGCCGATACTTCCATGGGCTTAACCCCGCTGGAAGGTCTTATGATGGGTACACGTTGCGGTTCCATTGACCCAGCTATCGTGCCATTTTTACAAGATAAAATGGGTCTTTCCACCGAAGAAGTGGATACCCTTATGAATAAAAAATCCGGCCTTATGGGCATTTGCGGCATGAGCGATATGCGCGATATCCATGCCAAGCGCGAAGAAGGCGACGAAAAAGCTCAGCTTGCTTTTGATATGCTTTGCCGCACCATCAAAAAGCAATTGGGTGCCTATGTGTTCCTTCTTGGTCGCGTAGACGCCATTGTCTTTACTGCCGGCATCGGCGAAAATGACGAAATGGTTCGCGCCGGCGTCATTAAAGACCTTGAGCCACTCGGCATTGTTCTTGACGAAGCTGAAAACAACACTCGCCGCTCCGGTGCACGTGTTATCAGTAAGCCTGAATCAAAAATTCCTGTGCTGATTATTCCTACTAACGAAGAATTGCAAATTGCTGAAACAGCAGTAGAAGTTCTCGGCGC